>JAOUKJ010000154.1 GCA_029882675.1 Cyclobacteriaceae bacterium | reverse complement strand
GAGGGATTAAAGCTAATTCTGCCTGTTTCTGCGTTTTTCCATATGATCCAGGTAGGCCGTTAAATACTTCTGGTCATTCTCATCGCTGTCGCCATAATAGTCGCGGAGTGCTGTTAATTTCTCATGCATCATTTTTTGGACTTCTGCATATTCGGGATCACCATACACGCTATTCATTTCAGCCGGGTCATTTTTCAGGTCATATAGTTCCCATTCATCAACATCGTAGTAAAAATGCATCAGCTTATAGCGCTCATTGGCCACCCCATAATGCCTTTTTACCATGTGAACAGACGGATACTCATAATAGGTGTAATAAACGGCATCGCGGAAGTCGGTGGTCTCTCCCGATACCAGCCGACGGAATGATTCCCCCTGCATTTCTTTGGGAGTGGCTATACCGACGTAATCGAGGAAGGTAGGGGCGAAATCAAGGTTCTGTATAAGGTTGTTGATTTTAGTGCCCGCTTTAATCTCTTTGGGATACCTCACTAACAGCGGAGTCCGGAACGATTCCTCATACATAAACCGTTTGTCAAACCAACCGTGCTCTCCAAGGTAAAAGCCCTGGTCGGATGTATATACGACAATGGTGTTTTCGGCTAATCCATTTTCTTCCAGATAATCCAATACCTTGCCCACACCATCATCTACCGACTTGATGGTGCGCAGATAATCTTTGATATAGCGGTTGTATTTCCATTTGGCCAGTTCTTTTCCTTCCAGTTTGGCGACCTTCATAGCTTCGTTCTTTGGGCCATAGGCTGCATGCCAGTCTTCGCGTTGCTTGTCATTCATCCTTTCTAAGGCATGATGAAATCCGGTGCTGTCGCCATGGGGGTCGATCACCATTTTGAAATCATGCCCCCATTGGGCATGACCATCAATCTGCATTTCCTGTGTGTGTGCCGCAGTGCCGCGCCCTTCGTAATCATCAAAGAAATTGGCCGGCGGATCAAAGGTTTTGTCATCGTATAATGTCAGGTATTTGGGGGCGGGTTGCCAGTTGCGGTGCGGAGCCTTTTGATGGTAAAGTAAACAAAACGGTTTATCTTTTTCTCGTTTGTTCTTGAGCCAGTCCATTGCTTCAGCGGTGATAATTTCCGTACAATATCCTTCAAAACGCTTCCTTTCACCGTTTACCAGGAAGTCGGGGTTGTAATATTGCCCCTGCCCCGGGAGAACCATGGAATAGTCAAATCCCTGAGGCAGCCCATCCAGATGTATTTTCCCAATCATGGCCGTCTGATACCCATTGGCCTGCAATAGTTTAGGAAAGTTATCCTGATCCCAGTTAAAGGGTTGAATATTGTCCACTTTACCATTGATGAAACTGTGTTTGCCGGTGAGCATCACCGCACGGCTGGGTGCGCATATGGAGTTGGTAACACAGGCACGTGTGAATATGGCCCCTTCATTCGCCAGGCGGTCAATGTTGGGTGTTTCGTTAAGGCCATGGCCATATGCACTGATGGCCTGGTATGCGTGGTCATCACTCATAATAAAAATAATGTTGGGTCGTTCATTAACCAATACCTCTTGTTCGGTATTTTCCGGTTTTGGTGAACATTTGACTATGAGTACTGCTGTAATGAGCAATGCAATAACCTGAGTGATGGTGAGTTTCATAATGATGTTATTCATGTATTCTTATTGTTTTGTGTTATGGATTTGTTCCATAACCCACCCATTTCCTTTAATATGCTTTAAGGGCATAAGTCTCTCCGGTAAATGACCTGGAAAAACATTCCGCTTTCAATATATCACTAATGAATAGTAAAGGATATAAATTCACATAAAAAATATATCAACCGGCTTATTACCTCAACTTTATAAAGCATTTAATAATGTTTGAAATATAACCAAATATCACGTAATTAATCCAAAGGTTACTCACTTATTCAAGTGCACCAGCACTTTTTGTTTAAAACCTTAAATCCGCTTGTGGATTTTGGGTTTTAGTTAACCACTAAAAAACCAGTTTTTCTTAACATTTGTGTATTTCCGACCGGCCGGCGATCCTATAGGTAGTTATGAATCTGGTGAAATAGCAGTTATTGTGTTTCATAGTTTGGGTGCTGATGGAAAAATACAGTATATTCGTTAAAATCATTTCAGTAAAGTGAACTATAAAGGCCTAAGTCAGCATGACGTCACCGCGTCACGGAAACAATACGGGACCAACGAATTAAGCCCGTTAGTTATTGAAAGTTTCTGGAAGAAACTACGCAATAATTTTAAGAGTCCTATTATCATTATCCTGCTCGTTGCACTTTTTATTATTCTTGGATTATCTTTTTTTGGATTGACTGAGTGGTATGAAGCAGTGGCTATTGCTGTTGCCGTTTTACTCGCCACCGGGGTGTCTACTTTCTCTGAATATAAAAATGAGTCGTCTTTTCAGCGGTTGCAGGAAGAGGCGTCACGGATTTTGAACAAAGTTTTTCGGGATGGTGAGCTCACCGAAGTGATGGTCAATGACATTGTGGTCGATGACCTGGTGCTATTGCAGGCCGGTGACAAAATACCAGCCGATGGAAAAATTATTTCAGGTGAAGTTAAGGTGAATCAGGCTTCGTTGACCGGGGAGTTTGATAGTATCCGGAAAATTAAATGGGATGGCATTACAGCGTTTGAAAAGACCGACCTGACCAACCCCTTTAACTTGTTCAGGGGATCAGTGGTGGATGAAGGTGAAGCCGTAATGGAAATAGAATTTGTGGGTGATCGTTCATTTTATGGTCAAATGGCTAAAGAACTATCTATTTCTGATGAGCGTCCTTCACCCCTGCAGGTGAAACTGAAAAACCTGGCCATATTGATTAGCCGGTTTGGTTATACTGCGGCTGTGCTGATATTCCTTACCTTTTCATTAAATAAAATTGTGGTTGAAAACGGTTTTGACAGCGCACTCATGATGCAGTATCTGTCCAATTGGGAGCTCTTTTTGAATGATATGATTCATTCTGTTGTGCTGGCCATTATTATCGTTGTGGCCGCGGTGCCTGAGGGGCTTCCTATGATGATCGCTATCGTGCTTTCCCTCAATATGCAGAAGATGCTTAGAGAGAAAGTACTGGTGCGAAAACTTCTGGGAATTGAAACGGCAGGCAGTATGAATATTTTGTTTTCTGATAAAACAGGTACACTGACAAAAGGAAAGCTCGATCCGAAATTTTTCATTACAGGTGCAGGTAGACAATTCACCCGATTTTCCGAAATGCCTGAGAACCTTCAGCAGATACTTCGTCATGCTATTTTGTGTAATTCAGACAGTTATCTTTCGAAATCCGGAGAAATTACGGGCGGAAATACTTCCGAAAAAGCCATCCTGTCTTTTATTAAGGATGATATAAAGGATATGGCTTCTATAGAGTTCGAGGTGAGCGCTAAGGTGCACTTTAACAGCAGTCTTAAATTTTCGGCAACACAGGTTGCTATGAAGGATGTAATACCCTGCCTGGATGTTTCTTCTGCTACATTTGTAAAAGGTGCACCGGAGATTTTACTTGATAAGGTTGATTCGTTTTTTGATGAAATGGGATCCGTTATTCCACTTAAAGACAGAAATGACTTTATCGACAGCCTGGACAAACTCGCTGATTCGGGAATGCGGCTGATAGCCATTGGCTACTCGGAAAAGCAAATAGAGGGCACCAGTTTTCCGGATGCTGTGAAGTTGGTAGGTGTAGTGGGACTTCAGGATGGCATCAGGAAAGAGTCTATTGAGTCTGTCAGGGAAGTCAAAGATGCGGGAATTCAGGTCGTGATGATCACTGGAGACCGCATGGGTACGGCCATGGCCATTGCCCGGGAGGTGGGCCTTGTTGAAAGTGAAACTGATGACGTGTTGGTCTCTTCAGATTTGAATAAAATGACGGATGATGAGATTAAAATCATCCTTCCTAACCTGCGGGCCATTGCCCGCGCACTCCCCACCGATAAAAGCAGGATGGTGAGGATCTCCAAATCATTGGAAAAAGTTGTAGGCATGACAGGTGACGGGGTAAATGATTCTATTGCCCTTAAACAATCAGATGTGGGAATAGCTATGGGCAGCGGTTCAGAGGTGTCCAAGGAGGCAGGGGATATTGTGATCCTTGACGATAATTTTCATTCGATCAGTAATGCTATTCGTTATGGGCGAACCATCTTTACATCGATCAGGAAATTTATCGTTTTTCAGCTGACAGTCAATGTGGCTGCTGTAACACTGACCTTTCTGGGTCCCCTTATTGGCGTGGAGTTTCCCCTAACCATCATTCAGATTTTATGGATCAATATGATCATGGACACCCTGGCTGCCATTGCTTTTGGGGGAGAACCGGCGCTGCACCGATATATGAAGGATCCCCCTGTCAGGCGCGATGAGAATATTGTGTCTAAACCCATGCTTCAATCCATCCTTTTCAGTGGGTTGTTAATTACAATTTTCGCTGTTTTCTTTCTGAAATTTGGTGCTTTTCGGGAGTGGTTTGTTAGAGACGGTGTGGCTGATGAGGCGGTGTTTATGTCTGCCTTTTTTAATATATTTATTTTCCAGATATTATTTAATGCCTTTAATGTCAGGGCGCATGGACTGAATGTTTTTGACAACTTGCTTGAAAATCCCAGATTCATCCAGATTATGGGGATGATCTTTGGCCTCCAGATTATTTTCACCTATATCGGTGGCAGTGTGTTAAGAATGACCCCACTTAATCTGAAAGAATGGGGCATCGTTTTGTTGTGTTCCCTGATTATCATTCCTGCGGATATGATCAGAAAAGCACTTCTCAGACCGGGTTAAATCTGATCACCAGGTGGTTTTAAAGTATTGGAAGTGCGGATATTTAATAATAATTTTTGAATCATTATTAATCTATGACATAGATCATATTTTTATTACTGCCCGGATGTTAACTTGGTGATCAAATCAAAAGATATAGCTATGGCAATTGAATGGTCTGAAGCATATGCCACAACAATTGATTCGATTGATCGGCAACATAAGAAATTGTTTGAATATATTAACAAACTGGAGAATTGTATTCTGGAGGGAATGTATGTCGGTTCTAAAATTGATGATATACTGGAATTTTTGGGGACTTATACCAAGGTGCATTTTTCGCACGAGGAGTTTTGTATGAAAGAAAATGGCTGCCCTACAGCTGAAAAAAACATAAAAGCTCATGAGAGCTTTTTAGAATTCTATACTGATTTTGTTAAGAGTTATAAGGAGGCATCTGCTGATGCAGAAAAGGAAAAGTTAATCAGAAGACTTCAAAAAATGGCTGAAGATTGGTTGGTAAATCATATTTGTAAAATTGACATACACCTAAAGGCTTGTGTGAAGTAGCGTGATGATATAGGGTGAAAAACCTGACGTTTAATCACTTTGCCTGAAACCGGGATATCAGTTCCCGCTAACATTGAGTACCCATCCCGATAATTAGGTCTGGAAAATGGTCGTACTTAAAGAAAAACAGATAGGAATACCGTTTCAACTTCGTAAATATACCAAAAAATGGGTATTTACAAATTTATAAAAATTTGTGAATTTGCATCAATAGCTTTTAGTGAAAACGAAAGTCGTTGCCATGAATTATAGCATGCTTCAAGGTGGGAAATTTATTTCAGCGAATGATGCTATGGGTTTGCTGGAAAAATACCCTGTTTCAGTCTACCCGCTATGTGTGTCCGTTGGAGGTCAGGGATTTGATTTGGAAATGCTGGAAGAATTGATAGTCCGGATTAAAGACCATAATAAGGGCACCTTTAACCAACTTGATAAAGTAGTGAGTATTCGTATTTATCGTGTATTGCAAACGGCACGAGAAGCTTCAGAAATCAAGCCCTCAGTGTTACTTGTCCCTGTGTTCAGGACGGGTCATGACCTGTTTGATGTTTTTCATAATGGCCATCGTCCTTCAAAAAAGCTTCTTAAAATGCTCGAAAATCAACAGTTGGTATTGGCGGTGTAAGGGGTGGTTGCATGGTGTATAGCCTCACTGTGTATAACTTGATTATACATGCGTAATGGTTCCATGTGCATATCTCTTGTTTCTGATTTTTTTTCCGCCTAATATTATACGCCTGTATTAAAATATACCCAATTCTTGGTATTTACATAGATGCCTGGAACAGGAGATTGCGGTAAATATATTTTACACCTTAAAACCTAATTAATATGGAAGTGAAAAATTATGGAAAGTTTATTGGCAGGGCAGAAGCAGAAGCCATGCTTGAAAAAAATGTGCCTAAAAAGGAACAAAAAGATCAGTATTCAAGGGTTTATGGTCATTTGTTTGGATTGGATAATGTACGGGAATTTATGAACAAGATTGAAGCGTATAACAGAGATCCATCAAATAAGGCGAATGAAATAGCAGGGGTAAGAGTGTATAGGGTTAAAAACCTTAAAAGACAGGAAGAGAAATACTATTTGGATAAGTCAGGGGGGGATAAGGAAAAAGTCCCCTTGAAAGATATTTTAATGGTGCCCGTAACAAAAGATGGCAAAGACCTGTATCATGTTTGTGATAACCCGAAGGTTGATCCTTCTGATGTGGCTCCGACGAATGATAATATATTAACGGAACCCTTACCATGTCCAAACTTTTGTAATGGAGGACCACAATAGCAGGCAAGAATAAATGAGTGTTAAGGAAATATCCATATTATTAGGAAGTGCTTTGGAATTTTCTGAAGTGCTTCCTGTTTTAGTAATTTTTTTAATGAGAAAGAGTAAGAATTACCCTTTTCTTTTTTATGAACAGCTCATTGTTTTTTTGTTGGTTTTAGCCGGGATTTTATTACAATTGTCGGGATTCTGGAATCTGCCCGTTTATCATATGATTGGATTAGTAGAGCTTGGTCTGTTATATGGATTTTATCATCGGCAAATCCGGTTTTCACTGCCAATGCACACGACCTTTGGATTAGTGTTTATAGGTTATATTGTTAATTCGTTGTTTTTTGAAACAGTCTTTTTAAGAAATAATTTTAACACTTTCGGGAGGTCTGGAGCCTGCTTTTTTTTATTGTTTCTGGGCATTTATTATTTATATGTGGTGTACAAAGAGGAAAAGGAAATTACCTTGTATAAATCCACTGTTTTCTGGATCAATGCCGGATTAATGTTTTATTTTGGATCTTCTTTTTTTACTTATTTATTATCCAGCAGTATCCTTTCACAGGAGATTTCAAATTTATTCTCAATGGCCTGGCTCCTTATACCCCTTGCTACTTTTGTGAAAAATATTATCATTTCCCTGGCTATTGGATTTACACGTGAAGATACGGGCACCGGTGGTGATATGGCGGCAGTGTCCAGTTACGAAAATATTTAAACGGAATCGGGTGTCCCCTCTGCCCTCCGCTTAAAACTTCCGGAAAAAACTTTTCCTCCTCCATATACATTCTTTGCAGCCATTTATATAGTTTCGTGCTTCAATTCAATAAAAAAGATGAAAGCACTTACCTACCAGGGATCTCGGCAAGTGGCCTATGATACCGTGCCTGACCCGCAAATATTAACGGATCTGGACGTGATCGTAAAAGTGTGCCTGACGGCAATTTGTGGTTCAGACCTGCATGTCTATAATGGTCGGGAAACGGGGCTGGATCAGGGCACGGTGATGGGGCATGAGTTTATTGGTACGATTGTAGATTGTGGCAGGGGAGTAAGTAACTTTCAAAAGGGTGATAAGGTATTCAGTCCTTTTTTTAGTGCTTGTGGTGGATGTTTCTATTGCGAAAATGATCTTTCTTGCCGTTGTGAGAACGGCCATCTTTTTGGTTGGGTGGAAAAGGGAGTGGGTCTTCACGGGGCACAGTCTGAATATGTGCGTGTGCCCTTGGCCGATTCCACTCTTTACAAAATCCCCGGGGACATAACAGATGAGGAAGCCTTGTTGCTTTGCGATATCTTACCGACGGGCTATTTTTGCGCCGATATGGCCCGGCCTAAGATAGGAGAGGTAATGGCCGTGGTGGGCTGTGGCCCTGTAGGTTTGCTGGCAATAACGGCATTGTTGGAAAAAGGGGTGGAAAAGGTATTTGCAGTGGATATGGTCAATGAACGACTTGAGCATGCCCAAAAATTTGGAGCAATACCAGTGAATGCCAATAGTGAAGTGGCTATTGCTACGATCCTGGAGGCTACAAAAGGCAGGGGGGTAGATGCCGTTTTGGAAGCTGTCGGTAGTCCTTCGGCCCAAAATTTGGCGTATAAATTGGTCAGGCCGGGGGGAGTTATTTCCGTAGTTGGTGTGCACAGCGAAAAGAATTTTTCCTTTACGCCGATGGATCTTTATAATAAAAACCTGACTTACAGTACAGGGAGGTGTCCGGTACAGCATTATGTGCCTGCTTTGTTGCCATTTGTAAGGAGTGGGAAGTACGATTTCACCTCCATTATCAGTCACCGGGTGGACTTAGCAGAGGGAGTAGGGGCATATGCGATGTTTAATGAGC
>JAOUKJ010000732.1 GCA_029882675.1 Cyclobacteriaceae bacterium | reverse complement strand
TGAAGGATTGGGCCTACTTTCTTCCCCCATCGATATTGATGTATAATTTGTATATGCAGTAAATATGCTGTCATGAAAACGAAATTGGAAAATACACCGACGAAGACCAGGACCTTTGATCCTACGGCAAGTATCAAAAGGGCGAGAAAGGGGAGCCATACATGGAATATTGCATTAAGATATAATAAATATGGCTGGTCAACAAAAATGGACAGAGTAGCAGTAATCAGAAATAAACTTCCGTATGAAGCGATTGAGGTGATCAGTAAAAGGGCCAATTTACCTGTAAAACATGTATTAAACTGGTTTGGTGTTCCGCAAACAACGTACAACAAAAAGAAAAAAGAAAAAGGACTACTGAGTGTTAGAGACAGTGAATTGGTTGTCGTGCTTGCGGAGCTGTTTGATTATGGCCAGGAAGTATTTAACGATGAAAAAGGTAAGTTTCACCGTTGGCTTATAAAAACCAACCCATCATTAGGTGGTGTTTCCCCTGAAAGCCTTTTTGATTCATTAACGGGTGTACAAGAAGTACGAAATTGCCTCAACAGGATTGAATTTGGCCATTTGGCGTAATGAGGGTCTATAGAATTGAACGGAAAAAGTACCTGAGCACTACTTTAACAGGTACAGGAGCAGCAATGACTGAAGGGTATCGGTGGAACATTCTCAATACATATTGAATTCAACTACCTGATCAATCCACGTCATCCGGATGTCGGTAAAATTACGGTTTCAATAATTTACCTATATTCACCCCATGAACAAACACATCCGGAGAGACCCTGCCAACGCCAAAAAGATCTTTAACAATCGCGGCCTGGCCACCGACTACCGCACTCTGTCGCCCTTGCTAAGGCCCGGTATGAAAGTGCTGGACATCGGCTGCGGTACCGGGGCCATCTCAAAAGACATCGCTGAAAAGGTAGGGCCCGAAGGACATGTGACGGGTATTGACAATACGGAAAAATTTATAGCCATGGGTATGGAGGGTTTCGGGCATATTCCCAACCTGACCCTGGTTCATACCGACCTTTTTGAATTTAACCCGGATGAAAAATACGATCTCATTGTGGCCGCCCGCGTGCTGCAATGGCTCAGCAATCCGCTTGAAGCACTGGTGAAGATGAAGTCGATGCTCAAAACCGGCGGACAGGCCTCCATCCTCGATTACAATCACAACGATTTGGAGTGGAACCCCAAACCTCCGGAAAGCATGCAACAATTTTACCGCGCTTTCCTGAAATGGCGGGAAGGGGCAGGTATGCACAACGGCATTGCTGATGAGCTCCCGGATATGTTCAGGGAAGCGGGTTTTAAGGAAATACAGACACTCAATGCCGATGAGCATTATGAAAGGGGACAAGACAATTTTGTGGAAAAGGCCGGAATCTGGTCGAAGGTGGCGGCATCCACCCAAATGGTGGAGGAGGGACATCTGGATGATGCGCTCCGACTACGGGCCATTGAAGAATACAGTGAATGGGTGGTCAATGAAGCTGTTTCTATGACCATGAAACTCAGGGAGGTGAGGGGAAAAATTGCCATGCATGATTGTTAAGTATTAATTCATATCTTTCCTAATGGCGTTCAGCCCTGTCGTGGTGGTGTGTCTGGAATTAAAAGTAACAATTTGTCATTTTCCAGCCGCCACAGGCGGCTGGAAAATGCCTTATATGTTTTTTTGAAGGCCGCAGGCCTTCAAAAAAAACATAGAGTCCCGATAGTTATCAAGGTTGTCCGAATTTAAAAGACTGACACTTTTAAGTGATCGCCACATCACTTCATTCTACTGGTACTGTATCAGCACTTGCCCGGGCAGCAAATTGTCTGTTGGCCCAAAAAATAAAAATCCCACCTGTCAAAAACATAATAATGCTATATACTGCCGGTGAGATGGCATAAGCGGTACTGGAAAGCAATACCGTTGCAATTGAAATGGCCAGTGTGCCATTTTGAATACCCCCTTCTATTGCTATGGAAACACGTTGATTAAACGGCAATTTTAAAAAATACCCCAATCCATAACCCACGCTCATGGTCAGGAGGTTTAGCGTAAGTGCAGCAATGCCTGCCTGCTGAAAGTAAGAAACAATCATATCCCGTTC
>JAOUKJ010000152.1 GCA_029882675.1 Cyclobacteriaceae bacterium | reverse complement strand
CCGGACGAGTCTTTCACCACCCTGCCCGGTATAGAAATAAAAAGCAACGAAGCGGGCTGCCTGACGATCTGTGGAGATATAACCTTTGGAAAAGAACTGGTCACACGTGACCGTGTAGAAATCACAGAATCCGGACAATTTAAGGTATTGGGTCGTATCGACAATGTAATCAACTCGGCAGGCATAAAAATTCAGGCTGAAAAAGTGGAAACCCAACTTGAATTGATCTTCCATAATTACCCTGACACCTACACCTTTTTTGTTGGAGGCATCCCCCATCCCCGTTGGGGGGAGCAAGTGACCCTTTTCATCGATAAAAATTTACCTTTCTGGGAGGATGTGAAAAAAAAACTATCCTTACACCTTAACAAATATGAAGTTCCCAAAGCGTTTATTGTTTGCCCGGCATTTGAAATGACACCATCAGGAAAGATAAACAGAAAGGGAACAATCGCACATTTTGTCAAAAACCAAGAAAGGAAAGTTTAAGACATTTATTACATCCTGCGTATTGCCGCCTTAAAAATTTTAAAATCAAAAAGGTTATTCTATCTTTGCGCAAGTTTTTTAAATCCTGCCCTTTTACGGGCTTTTTTCATTAAAGTAAACATCAATTATGAGCAGTATTGCATATTTAGCGCCCGCTTTGGGTATCCTTGGGTTGATCGTCATGATCGCTAAATCAATTTGGGTATCACGTCAGGATGCCGGGGATGATAATATGAAAGAACTAGCCCGTCACATCGCAGATGGGGCCATGGCTTTTCTTAAGGCCGAATGGAAGGTACTTGGCATTTTCGCTGCATTTGCGGCAGTTATTCTTGCCTGGTCCGGAACACTGGTCGCACATTCCGACTGGATTATTGCTATTTCCTTCCTGATAGGAGCATTCTTTTCTGCATTTGCAGGCTGGATTGGTATGAATATAGCCACTAAAGCGAATGTAAGAACCACACAGGCTGCACGTACCAGCCTTAAACAAGCACTCAAAGTTTCTTTTAACGGCGGATCGGTCATGGGACTTGGTGTCGCAGGCCTTGCTGTTTTTGGATTAAGTACCCTGTTTATCATTTTCTTCAAAATGTATGTGGAAGGTCATGGGGTAAATGGCCTTGAAATGGAAAAAGCACTGGAAGTATTAGCCGGTTTTTCACTTGGTGCTGAATCAATTGCCTTGTTTGCCCGTGTGGGTGGTGGAATATACACCAAGGCAGCCGATGTTGGAGCTGACCTTGTTGGCAAGGTAGAGAAAGATATTCCTGAAGATGATCCAAGAAATCCCGCTACCATAGCAGATAATGTTGGCGATAATGTTGGCGATGTGGCTGGCATGGGAGCTGACCTTTTTGGATCTTATGTGGCCACCATTCTGGCTACCATGGTTCTCGGTAGGGAAGTTATCTCTCACGATACGGTAGGTGGCCTGGCCCCGGTGTTACTCCCGATGGTTATTGCAGGCCTTGGTCTGGTTTTTTCGATCATAGGAACCTTCTTTGTAAATATATCAGACGATAAGGGAAGCGTGCAAAAGGCGCTGAACCTGGGCAACTGGGGTTCGATTGTACTTACTGCCATCGCATCATTTTTTGTGGTGAAATATTTATTACCCGCCACACTTTCCTTTGAGCGTGGCGACCTTATTTTCCAGTTCAGCAGCATGAATGTCTTTTGGGCTATTATTGTAGGTTTGATTGTTGGTGCACTTATGAGTATTATCACAGAGTACTATACTGCCATGGGCAGAAAACCTGTTCTTTCAATTGTTCGTCAGTCCTCTACAGGTCATGCAACCAACATCATTGGTGGTTTGGCCGTTGGGATGGAATCCACTGTATTGCCAATTCTCGTTTTGGCTTCGGGCATTTATGTATCCTTCGAGTTGGCCGGACTATACGGCGTGGCTATCGCAGCAGCCGGCATGATGGCTACTACAGCCATGCAACTGGCCATTGATGCCTTTGGGCCTATTGCTGACAACGCAGGTGGTATCGCTGAAATGAGTGGTTTGCCCGAGGAAGTAAGGAAAAGAACAGACATCCTCGATGCCGTAGGAAACACCACAGCGGCTACTGGTAAAGGATTTGCCATCGCATCAGCTGCTTTAACAGCGCTGGCATTATTTGCAGCGTATGTTGGCCTTGCGGGCATCACAAGTATCGATATTTATAAAGCGAAGGTGCTGGCCCTGCTTTTTGTAGGAGCTATGATCCCCTTTATTTTCTCTTCACTGGCTATCGCAGCAGTAGGACGCGCTGCCATGGCCATGGTTAAAGAAGTTCGCAGACAGTTTAAAGAAATTCCCGGCATTATGGAAGGAACTGCAAAACCGGAATACGATAAATGTGTTAAAATATCAACCAAAGCATCTATTCGGGAAATGGTAGCTCCGGGAGCTTTGGCATTGCTGGCCCCGATCGTTGTCGGTTTTCTCTTTGGACCTGAAGCCCTGGGTGGCTTGCTTGCCGGTATTACGGTATCAGGTGTACTCATGGGTATGTTCCAGAATAATGCAGGTGGCGCATGGGATAATGCGAAAAAATCAATAGAGCAGGGAGTGGAAATTGATGGCCAGATGGTTTATAAAGGATCAGAACCACATAAAGCTTCCATTACCGGCGACACCGTAGGTGATCCCTTCAAAGACACCTCCGGACCTTCTATGAATATACTTATAAAGCTTACTTCAATCGTGGCTTTGATTATAGCCCCGCATATTGCCGTTGAAAACAGCGACCACAGTTCATTGAACGAACCGCAGGGCATCGAAATACCAGCCAGACAGTATAATGAAGAAGCCCCAATTTCCGACAGCAAAACAGAAACCGGGACAGAAGAACAGCAGCCGGAAACAGCAAAGAGCACTTTCATTAAAGAAGATAATACACTTGTCCTGTTCCATGAAGAGGCTTCAGGTCAACCTTCAGTAAGCAGATAAAAACACATCAATATTTCATTTGATAAATAATTTGTATTTTTGAGCCAACTGATCTTAAAAGAATGAAACATATTTTCGCATTATTCATTACCCTCATGCTTCTGGCACCGATAGCCGGTATGGGGCAAGATGCCGCGCTGGGCAAATGGGTGACCATAGACGATGACACGAACGAAAAGAAATCAGTCGTTGAAATTTATGAACGTGACGGCAAAGTTTATGGCAAAATAATAAAACTTTTCAGGGGGCCGGATGAAGATCCAGATCCTGTTTGTGATGACTGCGATGAAGATGACCCGCGTTTCATGAAAAAGGTCATCGGAATGGAAATTCTTACTGACATGGTGAAAGAAGAAGATGGGGATTATGAGGATGGCGAAATTCTTGATCCAAAAAACGGAAAAGTTTATAGCTGCCGTATCTGGATTGAGAATGAAGACCTAAAAGTACGCGGTTACTGGGGCTTTTTGTACAGAACCCAAACCTGGTACAAATATAAAAATTAGATATAATCATCTTCACTTACCTTATTAAAATGCCATTGTTTAAACCTCCCGGATTTCTGGTCAAAACAATGGCATTTGTACTTCTTTTATTAAGCATTAACTCTTGTACTGTCCCTGTATCCATCCCCGGATTCGATAGCGATGAATGGAAAAGGGATAAACATGGTTGCCTGTCCCTTCGCCCGAAACAACGTCCGGTATTGGAAACCAACAAAAGCCAATTAAAACAACTGACGAGCGAACAAATCATTCAGTTACTGGGAAAACCTGAACGCCAGGAGCTATACAGCCGAAGCCAGACCTTTTATTTTTATGCGATTTCACCCGATGAAAAATGTAATGACCGGGACAAAACAACTGATAACAACGCCTACCTACAGGTTCGTTTCAATGCTTTGGGAAAATCAGATGAAATAATCTTTATGGATTGACCTTCGGGATGGTCACTTTTACAACAGTACCCTTCCCTACTTCAGAATCGATTATAATTTCCCCCCGGTGATAATCAACAATTTCTTTGCATATTTTCATCCCCAGCCCTGTCGATTTCTCACCGGCTGTTCCTCTTCTTTGATTACCCGATGATACCCCAAATATTGATTCAACCATTTTCGGAGGCATCCCTATTCCATAATCACGTACAATTATAATAAGGTCACCGTCCACTGCGCTGCTTATTTCAACTTTCCCGCCAGGCCTGGAAAATTTAATTGCATTAGTAAGTAGGTTTCGCATAAGCCTGTCAATTTTCGTTTCATTTAAAGGCCAAGTTATTTCTTCTCGGGGCAGTGTCAATTTTAAGTCAATATTTTTATTCCTTGAAGCCACCTGCAAAGATTCAACAAGCTGAGCAAGTGCCTTTCCAACACTTACTTCCTTTAATCTTATTTTCTCAACTTTGAACCTGTATTGATCAAGGACATCATTGATCGTCAGCAATGCCTTATCCAGACTCAGGTTCATCATACCAACCATTTCTCCAATTTGCTTTGTATCAGGCTTTTCACCCCCGTCTATCTCCATCGCCAACAACATCCCTACCCCTTTAGCGGCATTAACCGGACTCCTCAGGTCATGGCTAATGATTGAGTTCACCTTATCACGTTCATCCAGTGAATTAAGCAAATGAATAATATAAAAGTTGGTATATCTTCTGATAACGATCAAAATCAAAAAGCTGGACATAATACTGAAGACCAAAATCCAGTTTCTGGTCAGCGATGCCTCAGGTGTAACCGGTATATTCAGGTTCCAGGCATGAAAGGGATCAAATAGTATAATTACCGCTAAAAATAAATTATTAAACCAAATAAGTGTGTTGAACATGCTGTTTTCATGGTGCTCATAAAAAAAGAACATGGACATACCCAGCGGCATTATCGCAAAATAGGCCCCAAACTCATCCGGTATCAACACACTGTGTATCACCATCATTACCTGGGCCGTAATGATAAGCACGTTGCGCGAAGCAACAAGCTTCCCCTGCTTCAGTAACCACCAAGACACCAATACTAAAGGCAGGTCAAGGACAGCCAACGCCAAGAACATAAAATCGATATCAAGAATAAAATAAAAAATGATACCTAAAATGAGCCCTAGTGCGAATATCAGAATGGCTGTTTTAAGGAGAGGATACCAATATCGATTCCTTACTTCACTTAACAGTATCTCACTACCTAGTTTGTTGGTTGGCATATCGATTAATAATTAATCTCAGGTAAATGTAACTACCCTGCTTTGTACAGCAAAACATGGTCAGTAATTTTTATATATTTGCCGATAATTAAACACATCATGATCACAGTCGGTATTCAAGGTATAAAGGGTTGCTTCCACGAAATGGCTGCTCGTAAATATTTTAACAATAGTATTGAAATTGCAGAGTGCAAAACCTTTAAGGATTTATGTCATAACCTCAAAACCGAAAAGAGCGATTATGCCGTGATGGCCATCGAGAATACACTGGCCGGCAGCCTGCTTCCAAATTATTCACTCATCACTAAAAACGGATTTTCGATCGTCGGTGAAGTATATCTGCACATCCAGATGAACCTCATGGCACTCCCCGGAGTCGCGCTGAAAGACATCAGACATATCATATCCCATCCGGTAGCGCTGGCGCAATGCGAAGAATATCTGGAGACACTCCCTGACGCAGAAGTTATTGAATTTAATGATACCGCAGCCGCAGCAAAGTGGGTGAGTGACAACAACAGAACAGACTACGGAGCCATAGGCAACCTGTTATCTGCCAAATTATATCATCTGAATATCCTTGCTGAAAATATCGAAACACATAAAAAGAACTACACGCGGTTTTTAGTACTTTCGAGAAAAAAGGAAACGATTGAAGGCGCAAACAAAGCTTCCGTCAGCCTGGTATTACCCCATACCCCTGGGAGCCTGGCTGATGTGTTGCAAATTTTTAAAGAAAACCGGGTAAATCTAACAAAAATCCAGTCTGTACCCATCATTGGAAAGCCCTATCAATATGCTTTTAAAATAGACCTCACCTGGGATAATTATTCAGATTACCTGCACACCATGGAACTGGTACGGAACTATGGGAGTGACATCCTCATCATGGGAGAATATAAAAGCGAAAAATACCAATAATATTTTAAATATTATTTGGATAATAACTCAATTATCATATACTTTGTTTTGTCTTATTCTATTAATTAATTCAAACTTCAATGCATTATGATACCTGTTACAACACTATTACCGCACAAAACACTGAATTTATCATACAGAATTGAATACCTGGAGGAACGAATAACAAACCTTTGTAAAAGTACGGCATACCTTAATAACTACATCCCAGACAATCCTTCAAACAGGGAATACCTTGCGCGGGTAAATTTTGTAACGGCAGAATTAGGCAAGACCATATTGTTAATTCAGAGCAATGGAGATGTAAAAGACCAAAAAGAATTAGCAAATAAAAGCATCACATTAGTCAGGCAAGCTATGTTTTGGTATAAATTAATATTGGGCACCAATTTGCTCTTCGACAAAGGGCACCTCATACTGCTGCTTGATATGTGCCTGCTCATTGAATCCGACCTGACAAAGGAATTATTTACCTGAATAATAATGATTTCATACGACACTAGTGCATCCGATCAGCACGCACTTCCAGTGTTTTTACAATTTCAGCTTCTTGTCTTAAAATTTCCTTCCAGCGTGTCATCACCTGCTCCTCAGGCAAATAGTTTTTTGCCATTTCCAAAAAGGTCTTGTAATGTCCGGCCTCAGAAACCATGAGTTTATAATAGAAGCGGCTAAGTGACTGATCGGAAATAAACTTCCACAACTGACGAAATCGTTCACAACTGCGGGCCTCAATCAGGGCATTAATGAGTAATTTTTCCACAAGCTGTTGTGCTCTGCTCCCCCCCTTTTTCACAATCCCGTTGAGCCTGTTTACATACTCATCCTTTCGTGGCTTGCCCAGGGAAAAACCACGCTTTTTCATTTCAGACAACACCTGCTCAAAATGAGCCCACTCCTCCTTTACAATGGGAGAGAGTATATCGACCAGCTCCTGCTTTTCTGAAAACTGCACAATCAGCGAAATACATGAAGTTGCAGCCTTTTGCTCACAAAAAGCATGGTCAACAAGAATTTCCTCCAACGACATCTCTGCAATATTAACCCATCTTGGATCCGTAGGAAGCTCCAGCCCTAAAACATGTTTATCATCTTCCTCAATCATAAAATTTCCAGTCAAAACCAACATCCAAAATATTATTTACGCCCGGATACATGGGGAGTGCATAATACCCAACATCGTTAAAATTCATACGAATATTATTTAGCCTAATGAAAGTTCGCACCTTACTTATTTTGGCATTAATAAATACGTTCATCATCCAGTAATTTTTCCATTCATACTCATCCTGCACATAAAACTGCTGAATAAGGGGATCATACATTGGAGCGTAGTAACTGGATCTCCAATGAAGGTCTATCCCGGCATGTAATTCCAGATTGCCCTTAAAGAAGATATTGTGATAGGCCAATTGCCCGTATAGAAAAATTTTAGGCGTAGGCACTCCTTCTTCGGCATGCTTATTTAATATGGAGTAAGTTGCCCGGGTGGTGAGTGTAATGTTGCTGAGGGTATATTTGAGCTCAATACCGGGGGAAAATATAGTGGATACGCTATCCGCCTGCACCGGTAGCACTTGTTGCAATCCGACACTATCTACGAGTGTGGAATCATTAAAAGACTGCTTCCTAAAGAAGATATTATCATTTATCGCTGTATAACGTACGCCGGGCTTAAACAACAGCCCCTTTACCTTTACCTTCAGGGCTGCCTCCCCCTGCAATGCAGACATTGCCCTGAACTCATTATGCCAGAAATCATAATGCCCCTGATACCCTCTTTCCATATATGCGGGCTCCCACAATGATTTTTTTACCGAAACATCGACCCATTCGGAGGTAACATCCCCATTTATTTTATAGAAACCATGATTAAGATACTCCCCTGACAAATCGACATAATTCAGTGAATCCAAACTTCCGCCGGCTCTAAAACCACGTGAAAATTCATAAAATTGGGTGGGTATCCCAAGTGAATCGGAATCCAGATGGTTATAATTAAAATCAATATCCCTTATCTTGTAAAACAGATCATAATAAAATTTCCCGAAGACCCCGGCCCCTCCCACTTCATTCGTGAAATATTTGAAGGTTGATTTATCACTTACCGTATCATTTTCCACCATTAACTCCTGGTGGTCATAGAACGCATACTGTTCGTTTTTGGGTAACACAAAAAACTCATTGACCTGCCGTCCCCGATCCATACTGTGGTAAACACGCAAGAGTTTGTGTATTTTGTAGTACTGATAAGTATGAAAATTATTACGTGTTTCGATACCCTTGGCGGTTTTCAAAACAGGTTCGGAAAGCTGGGGATCAAAATAATCTCTTTCAGGCCGTAGAGTATCCAATACCACACCTCCCATTTCAATGACTTCCTGTTTGTTTCGGGAGTAGTTTGTCAGCACAACATATTTTCCGTTTTTAGAATGGTACCACA
>JAOUKJ010000151.1 GCA_029882675.1 Cyclobacteriaceae bacterium | reverse complement strand
ATCCGCCAGGGTACCGGCGATGAGGATATAAAGGAGCACATTCACCAGCGGGTACATTGCCGTGAAAAGGTAAGCCACAATATACAGCACGGCCAGAGATCCTGCGGCCAGGAAAAAACGGGGAGAGAGATATAACTGGCGGATGAAATTCATCAGCGGGGTACTTCGGTTCTTTTAAGTGTAGCTGAAATGATTTCATCGGGGCTGATGCCTTCCATTTCGCGTTCAGGCGAAAGGATTATGCGATGACGCAAGGCGGGCAGGGCCACTGTCTGGATATCTTCCGGGGTTACGAAGTCGCGTCCCTGAATGGCTGCCAGGGCCTTGGATCCGGCCAAAATAGCTACCGAGGCGCGAGGCGAACCGCCCAAAAACAAAGACTCGTCCTGACGGGTATCTCCAACGATGGTAGCAATATATTTCAGGAGGGGCTCTTCTACATGGACCTGCCGGATCACCTCCCGGTATTTGTTGATACTTTCACGCTCCAGCACCTTGGTGATGTCTTCAAAACCATGGGTCAGATGGCCGGCATGGTGGCCCTTCAACACTTCTACTTCCTGCTCGAGGGTGGGGTAGCCCACAATAATTTTAAACATAAACCGGTCGAGCTGTGCTTCCGGCAAACGATAGGTGCCCTCTTGTTCAATGGGGTTTTGCGTAGCGACCACCAGATAGGGGGCATCCATTTTCCAGCTGACACCATCCATGGTCACCTGCCGTTCTTCCATGACCTCAAAAAGGGCGGCCTGTGTTTTGGCCGGTGCCCGGTTGATTTCATCAATGAGAATGATATTTGAAAAAAGTGGCCCTTTATGAAATTCAAATTCGGAGGTTTTCATGTTAAATACTGAGGTGCCCAGCACATCAGAGGGCATCAGGTCGGGGGTGAACTGTATCCGGGAGAAGTCCGCATCGATTACCCGGGCGGTAAGGCGGGCCGATAAGGTTTTGGCCACGCCAGGTACTCCCTCTAGCAACACATGGCCATCAGCCAGAATAGCCGTAATCATGAGTTCTATCATCTGATCCTGCCCCACAATCACTTTTCCAATTTCCTTCCTGATCTTCTCCACACTATCCCTGAGCTCGGTGAGGTCAATGCGGGACTGATAAGGTTCGTTTGTCTCCATAGTTATCTTCTTTTATTTTCCTGTGTATAAAAGGTATCCGTAATATCACTAAATTCCCTGAGGACTCCTGCTTCAATGGAGTCTGCAATGCGTATATGTGTAATCTTGCTGAATAGGCTGCTGATGGTTTTTTCATCCACACCTGACTTTCTGGATAGTTTTTGATAAAATTCAGGGCAGAAATCATTGGTGGGTAGGTGGTAGGCATTCCTCACATGGTCGAGAAAAAAGTTTATCCGCTTTTCAGCAACACTTTTATGGTCTTTGCTCTCCATGTACAGGTTGCCAATGGTACCAACAAAATTGAGTGTTTCATTGGTCAGCGGAGTAATGACCGGGATGATGCGTTGTTTTCTTTTAGCTTCAAAAAAAGTAAATAAAATCAAGGCAATCAGGGTTAAGTACAACGCGGATCGCAGTGCTTCTTCACTCAGGATATACCGTAGGGGTGTGCGTGGCTCCGCCCGCCCTACCTGGTAAAATTCCGTCCAGTGTACCTGCTCGTCAGGCAGGTAGGAAAGCAGGCCGGACACCAGGGTGTTGTTCTCACCATGAAGCATATAAATATTGGTAAATGCCAGCGGCAAGGTGGTAAGTATAATACTGCCTTTACCCCGGTTTATTTTTACGCCCAGCACCTGACTGCCTGAATTTACAGCCACTATATTGGTGGTTGTACTGTCAAAAAAAGAAAAATGCGCTGCCAGGTCTGAGCGCCTGATAATATAGGCGCTTTTATTCAATATCGGATTTACCAGTCGTATGTGTGAAGTGTCGGTCGTAAAAAAATCTTTTATCGTAAAGGTCAGGTCAATCTCCTCCGATTCCATCGCATCATTGTTGTTCCTCAGGAAAGAATCGTCCATTTCCAATCCCAGGGTATCAAGCAGCATATCAGAAAAACTATGACTGCTGAGCAGAAAATGATCGCCCTCTTCTGCCCGCTGCAACATACGGGATACATCAAGTACTGAGAGGTCCAACCGGTTACTTATACCGATAAAATTGCCTTTAGCGTCCAGGGAATCAATCATTTCCCGCAATGTAAAGCGGTTATTTTCCACATCGAATAAAGTGGGCAATAATTCCCTGAAGGCAAAGGTGCCATACGGGATTTTATGTTCGGAAAAGAGCGTTTTATTCCAGTTGATGCGGTAAGTTCTTATCGAACCGAGATACCAGATCATCAGGAGGGCAATTAGCAGGGTCAGTATGTAGTATACTTTTTTAATAATGTCAGGCCTTTAAGTTTTTTGTTATACTGTTTAATTGCTCAAGCGCCCGGTCAAAAGTGTTTTTTTTCGCCTCAAAGTGGCCGTACCAGATGTAGCTGAAATCGTAGCTTAACTGTTGAAAGTGTCCTTTTACTTCTTGATTGGATATTTCATAATAATACTGCCGGTTGGTCTTGCCGGGATCCCAGTGTATTTGTTGGTGGTCTGAGAGTTCTTTTAGCGCCTGGAGGTAAACGAGTCGAACGGCCAGTCCATACTGACTGGCATTGACAGCATTTTGTATCTCCTCTGCAAAGTTAATTTCGTGGATATCTTCTTTGCCTACCTCGTAGGGCATACGTGCGGAAGAGTTTTTAAATGAAAAGAGTGCACCATACCTTGATACGAACAGTCGGTAAAACAGGTATAAAATAATGGATCCGGAAATGATGTACAGCAGGGTCATAAAGTTTTCAAAACTTCCAATGGTATTGCTGAACAGACTTTGAAACCAACTGTATAGCAAAGCAAAAAAACCCAATACCCAGGCCATCAGGCTCGACTTTTCACGCAGTTCTACCGGATAGTTGAGATCGTCGTCCTGGCGCAGTTGCTGTAGTGCGTTTTCCGGAAAAACGCGTTGTACTAATTGTGTGGAATCATAGGATCCATCTGTTCCTCCAAAAGCAGAGGTACCTGTTGTGAAAATAATAACAAGGACTGAAATACTAATAATCCTCATCATGTTCAGCATCGTTGGTACTGCTTTTTGTGCCCGTATCCCCTACCTGACGAATCTGCTCCATCAGGCCAGCTGATTCCCGGCGCTCGACCAGGTTAAAATACTGAAAAGTGATGGCCACAACAACTATGATATTGAGTAGGGTGCCAATGATAAAGACAATGGCCTGGTAGGCTATTTGCCAGGGGGCCTGTTGGATCATTTCGGCAGTGGGCACTTGTTCGTTCATAATAGCGGGTATAAGCTGCGCTATTTGAGAGGCTCCTACCGGTATTTGCAGGATTCCTGTAATGGAGGATCTGATCAGCGAAACGATTATTATAAGTCCGAATGTACTCCACCATTTTCCCTTGATCAGGAAAAAGCAACGTTTTAATATTTCTATAAATTGTCCGACAGACCTTTTTTCGTTGATCAGGATATTAAAGAAAAGGGAAAGGCTTATTACCAGATAGATAACGACAAAAATGAGAAGAAAAGCAGATAAAGCAACCATACCCCCCGCCTGCCCCCGGGCCATTATCACGAAAAAGAATCCGAAAACCCCAACAAAGGCGATATAGGTAAGGAAAAGCAAAAAAGTCGCACCAAAGGCTCCGGAAAAGCTCTTTTTTGTCCTGGCCCAAACTTCTTCCACGGAGATAACAGCATCTTTTCTTTCATTATATATATTGACATACTCCAGAATGACCACCGTAAGGAGAACATAACTCAAGCCTGAAACAACCATAAAAGCGACCATGTAGCCGATAAAATCAAAGGAAAAATCGGTTCCTCCCTGTATTGCCCCACCAATGTTTCTGAAATAGTCATCCATAAACATCACATAAAATACAGCCGATATGGCGATGAGTGGTCCTGGTATATACAGCAAGGACGTCATTAAAGGCTTAAAATTTTGCTTAATAAACTCAAAGGTGGCGTTGATTTTGTCACCAAAATTCCGCTCTCTTTGGAGCGCCAAATAAGTTTTATTTTCCATGTTTTAAATATACTTTCCGTGGATAAATAATAAAATAGAATACAACAAAAGCCAACGACCCGAGAATGATTAAAACTTTTAGTATGAGAGGCATTTCAAACAACCGCGTAACGAACGACTCGATAAATCCGGCAAGAATAAACAGGGGTACCAGCCCGATAATTATTTTTATTCCATCGCGCAGGCCGTGTTTAAAGGATTCCAGCCTGGAATAAGTACCCGGAAATAACAGACTGTTTCCCGCCAGGATACCCGCACCACCGGCAATGATGATGGAGGAGATTTCAATGGTGCCATGCAACCAGATAATAAGTGCTGATTCCATGAGCAGGCCTTTCGTGAAGAAAAAGTACTGAAAGGCCCCCAGCATAATGCCGTTTTGGAGCAGAATAAATCCGGTTCCGAAAGAAAGGAATACAAATAATGGCATGGGTCCCAGAAACCCACCCCAGATAAAGGTGCGAAAAGACACCATAATGTTATTCAGGGTAATGGCAAAAAACATATCTGCCCGGGCCATACTTCCATATACGCCCATGGGTTCACCTTTTTCAATATTTTCCAAGGTCATATCCACGTATTGATCGCTCAGGATAAGCCTGACAAAAGTTTCGTCATTGGCTGCTGATACCGCACCTATTGCTGCTGCCAGCAAGAAAATAATCAGGGAATACAACAGCGGCTTTCGGGTACGGTAAAGAACCAGGGGCAGCTCTTCTGTCCAGAAGGTGATTATCCTTGTCTTATCTTCTTTTTTATTGCGGTATATCTCTAAATGTAGCCGGGAAGCCAGGTTGTTGAGGTATGTGGTTGTGTCGGAATCCGGATATTGGGTGTTGGAATATGCGAGATCATCCGTCACCTGAATAAAAAGTTCGGCCAGTTTGTCGGGATTTACCTTCAACCGTCCCTGTACAACGTCTTCAAACTGTTTCCAGCGCTGTTGATTATTTTTTACAAAAGCGGCTCTTCGCATCCGGTAAAGTTACGATTATTGTGCAATTTCCAATACTTTGTTCCACACACGCCATACGTTTTTATAACAGACCTTTTCAATGTCCTGCGGGCTGTATCCCCTTTTCAACAAAACATAAATGAGGTTGGGGTACTGCGAAACATCTTTCAGTCCGGTGGGGAGGGTATCCCCCACCCCGTCATAGTCAGACCCTATGCCCACGTGGTCGATACCAGCTTGCTGAACTACATGGTCGATGTGGTCAGCAACCCGCTCTACATCGGCATAAAGGGTAGGATTATTTTGCCTGAACTCCTCGATCAATGGCGCGGCCGCTGAATCACGCGCATCCAGGTTGTGCTCATCCAGAATGGCCCGCAGTTTTGCCCTGTTGATGCTGTTGACCTCTACTACTGCCGAATCGAGGAAAGAGGATCCAAAGTTGATCTGGATTACCCCTCCATTGTCTTTTAATTTTTTAATCATGTCGTCCGACATGTTGCGCTCCCAGCCCGGTGTAAAATGGCGGCAGGAGGAATGACTGGCAATCACAGGTGCTTCAGTGATATCCATCACATCATAAAAACTGCTGTCTGAAATATGTGATACATCCACCATGATGCCTACCTTGTTCATTTCTTTGACCACCTCCCGGCCAAAAGGGCTCAGGCCGTTCCAGGTGTACTGGTCATCGTAGGAAGAGTCGCATATCTTATTGTCTTTGCCATGGGTGAGGGTGATGTACCGGATCCCCCGGTCAAAGAAATACTTCACATTGGCCAGGTCGTCGCCGATGGGAGCCCCGTTTTCCATGCCCAGCGGCAGGGAAACCTTACCGGCTGCAAAATTTTCATCGACCTGTTGCGGTGTACGCCCTTCCCCAAACTTATCCGGATGCGCAACAATAATCCCCTGCACCATATTGATCAGGGAGTCGGCAAGCTCTTTTGCGCCCCCGGTCTCCTGATAACGGGAAGGAATATAAATCGACATAAAAGGGGCATCCAGCCCGCCTTTTTTCGCGCGGACAAAGTCAAAGTCCCCATCTTCTGTTTCAATGGGGATACCTAGCAATTCTTTTACCAGCCTGAAATTACGTGCTTTCAGGCGAAAGGGCAGATCAACATGGCCATCTGTAATGATATATTGGTGGGCCAGCGAATCGGCCAGTAACCGGAGTTCATCATCTGTCAGGGTTTTGGGGCTTTCTTTTTGTTGTACCTCCCCTTCTCCGGCTGACCGGCTGCATGAAATGATCAGTACAGAAAAGGCGATCAGGTAAAAAATGGTCTTCATTTTAAATTTTCTCATTAGATTGCGTACAGTTTTGAAGCTTGAAATATAAGTATTATTATTCCGCATGCAAAGTGTAAAAGTCCGCACGTCTCAAAATGTACTCATAGACTACAAAATCGCCAGTCTGGGTGACCGGATAGTAGCCTTCATCATCGATTACCTGGTGTTGATGGCGTATTTGTTTCTGTGTGTCATGGTTCTCACGACCAATGATGTAAACAGCTATGTGCCCTACGTTATTATATTCATCCCTTTTTTACTTTACCACCTGCTCTGTGAAGTGTTTATGGACGGGCAGAGCATTGGCAAACGGCAGATGAACATCAAGGTGATAAAGCTCGACGGATCCCGTCCTTCACTGGGGGCTTATCTCATACGCTGGGTGCTCCGCCCCATTGACAATTTCATTGGGATGTATGGGGCAGTGGCTATTGTAACCTATCTGATCACCGGGAAAGGACAGCGGCTGGGTGATCTGGCGGCAGGCACAACGGTGATCAAACTGACAAAGCAGGCACGTATGGCTGCCAGTCCTTTGAAAGAACGCTTTGAAGATGACTATGCACCGGAGTTTCAGGAGGTGATCAGGCTTACGGACAAAGACATGGATCTCATTGCCCGGGCATTGGAGGTAAACCTGAAGCTGGCCAATAATGAGCCGGCCATGGTATTGGCTGAGGCCCTGAAAAAAAAGATGGGCATCAGCACGGACATGCCTCCCATCAAGTTTTTGCATACCATCAAAAAAGACTATAACCACCTCACTTCCCGATGACCGGGCTGAAGGAATATACGGTGGCACAACTGGCCCTGCGCAACGGACAGGACCGGGAAGAGGTCTGGATTGCGGCCCATGGTAAGATCTATGACGTAACGCGCAGCTACCTCTGGCGCAACGGCATGCATTATGAACACTGGGCCGGTCAGGAACTCCATGATGAGGTGGCAGATGCCCCGCATACCCTGAGTGTGCTCGGGAAATTTGAGGTAGTGGGTGTGCTGAGGGAGAAGGGACTTAAGTCCTGAGATATTCGTACCGGATGCTAACGGCCAATGGCCCTCACCGGTCTGCCCCAGGCCTTCAATGCAGGTACACTTACTATTTCACCTTCGGGATACCGGTATGCCGTCAGCTTTCCCCCATAGACACAGCCGGTATCAATATCTATGCTGTTGCTGAGCAGGCGGGGTTCAGCAACGGATGTATGGCCATAGACAACAAACACCCTGCCCTTGTAATTGGCCGCCCAGTCGTAGCGAACCGACAAACCATACTCATCGACCTCTCCGGTGGTTTCCCCGTACATGCATTTATGCTTTACCTCAGCGGTATGAATGCCATGAAATTCCTGCCTTAATCCGGCATGTACAACCATTAACTTTCCGTCATCCAGCATCAAATGTCCCGGTAGTCCTTCGAAAAATGCCTTGACAAGGCCTTTAAAATGCCGGGTTTCAGATAGCATTTGTTCTACCGTCTTGTCCAGGCCATATGCCAGGGGAATGTCCATTCCACAAAGTAGCTTGTAATATTGCCAGTCGTGGTTTCCCGGTACACACAGGGCCTGACCATTATTGACCATACCCATGACCAGCTTGAGTACAGCAGGTGAGGCCGGCCCGCGATCCACCAGGTCACCGACAAAGACCAACAGGCGGTCATGGACACTGGTAACTTTGTAGCCAAAACGAATCAGGTCGTAGTCAATGGTTTCAACATGATGGCCCAACCGGCCCAGGAGTGATACCAACTCATCAAAACAACCATGCACATCGCCAATGATATCGAAGGAGCCTTTTTGTTTTGTCCCGTCATTTTCAAACGGGCCGGCCTTCCCCTTTTTTTCCATCGGTGTGTTTTTATACATGATCTGTTAGTCGCTTTGCTATTCAAAGGACAAAGATATACAGACCGGGTATAATTCTCCAATCTAGATTTTCCATCAGGGGCTGACTCACTGTAATTATCGGAACCGATCTGGACGTTGAAAAAGAGCGACATTTTCTACAACGACTAATAGGGCATGGAGCTGTTTTATATTTTCGGCTTTGATTTCCACCAGTATAATGGGTTTGATCGGGGAAAATGGGGCTATAAGGATGATATAAAGGGCATCTACATAAAACCTAAATACCAAAGCGTTCAGCAGTTCAATAATGGCTATGCGCTTGTGATTGACAAGAAGGGAC
>JAOUKJ010000731.1 GCA_029882675.1 Cyclobacteriaceae bacterium | reverse complement strand
TCTCCCCTGCCAAACGGATAGTAACCTTTGCCTCCAATACGATACGGGATACCCCGTTCGTGTATTGTATTATACAGATCTGGCTTTTCCCGGGTTGGGTTAAGCGTAATCTGATCACCCGGCCAGGCCATACGCTGAATAGGCTGATCAACCCACAGCAGCAGCCCTATCCCCTTTTCTGCCACCAGGTGTTTAATATGTTGATGGGTTGTTTCTGAAAGGTTGATCCATTCACTGTATTGAAAGATAAATAAATCAATCAATTTAATAAAGTCCTCATCCAATAGGTTTATTTCTGCCTTCTTAGCATTTATACTGCTCGTTTGAAATTTGTTCCTGCTTACTCTGTTACGAACATATACCGTATGTCCCCTTTCTGCGAGTTGATTACGTAAACTATTGAAATCAAAATGAGGCCAGGAAGTGCCCATAAATATTTGTAAATTTCGGACAGTATCTATGGCAAGTGGTATGGTTACAGCATCCATCAACAAACCATCATCTTTAAGGGCTTTTACCGTGAATAAATAATTTCCCGATACCCGAGGTTGTAATTTAAACTCAAAAAAACCGTCCGTACCCACCCTTGCAGAATCCAAAATCCCCCCCACACCTTCAAGTATCACTTTATTGTTTTTGTGTGAATTTGGAATAATTTCACCTTTAACAATCCATTCTTCCCCCGGATTAATCTGCTGTTTATAAACCATCTCTACTATTCCCTGCGGAACAGCTCCGGGCAAAAAGGTTACAGGCAAACCACTTTTCCTTAACCTGTCCCAACTGTCTTTTGCGGGTCCGTCTCCCACGACCACCACCTGATTGATACCTGCAAAGGTTGTCGAATCCCAAAGTCTCCATCCTTCTGCCGGGTAATCCAAAATGACGAGCTCTTTATACACAGATTGTAAGCTGTCGATGTCATCTGCCTGATAATGATGCGTGCGAATAACCAACGGTTTTCCTTTGATTACCTGTGGAAACTTGGGGCCCAGGTAAAGCAATAATATTGACAGGATCGCCAAAGCAGAGAGCGTAGTGGTATATGCCATAGCCAACGGGCGATTAACCGACTTTTTTTCTTTTCGCCGGGCACTTATCCAAATGATGAATAGCCAGGCGGCCAGGGCAAGGCCGATGGCCCACAGCCCGGTCATTGACGAAGGAACGATATGCCAGTCGCTATTCAACTGCCCCTCCTTTTCTTTGGCGCTGAAGGTTTCTTAAATAACTGTCGGTCAGAAAGGTTTGACTGCCCGCTGATGCAACCCTTGGTGGCCATTCGCCGATGAGGTTATACGCTACCCATTGCAGGTAACGCACCTCACGATCATGAACCTTCCGGCCACTTTTCAACCGATCAAATATATCCAGGGCAGCTAAATAGTATGCAGGATTTTCAACGGCCGCCTCCGTTAGTCTTTTACCCGACATATCAAGATTTTGAGGAGAAAGGTCAAGTGGAATTGTTTCCATTTCATCATGAACAGCTTGAAGTTTTACTTTACTCACACCATTTATGCACTCCTCCAAAAATGATATTAACGCATGTAACGCCATTTCCTGAGCTTTAACCTGCGTTGTATATCTGGCCGGATGGATGGCTTCCAGATCGCCAGTGAGACGCTTTTCCCCTTCCTTTATAGGTGGTGGTTCAAAACCTATTCGCTCCACGTAGATACGGGCATGTTGTTGCACCTCTTTCAATAGTTTGAGTATTTTATATTCAACCGGAAGAGCCATTGCCGGAATATTCATCCGTAAGTGCAATTCGGAATCCCACATGAGTGACAAGGCGCTTCGCAATTTAACCTGTGTAGCCGAAAAATGAAATGTAGCCTCTTCTTCGGTGTCGTGCTCATGTGTAAATTCCGCCAGCGGATCTTCTTTTTCAGTGTTATCCAGCACACTTACTTCGTGTGCCTCCTGAGTATCGTGGTCATGACCAAACTCCTGTAGAACATCGTGCCCTTCACCTTCCTCATGCAGTTCATCCGGCCCTAATTCTATTTCAAATTCTTCGCCCAAAAACCGGCCATACCTGAGCCGGAGTACTTTCTGATCATGGGCCAGGTTATTACTCCTTTCGTTAAATTCTTTTGTGTTTATTTTACCCTTTTC
>JAOUKJ010000730.1 GCA_029882675.1 Cyclobacteriaceae bacterium | reverse complement strand
ATCGGCAACCTGCCCGATCCCCGCACCCGACAAAATGCCCTGCGCAATGGCGTGAAACTGGAACACCATGCGCGCCAACTCATACCTGATGACCTTGCCAATTACGATTATATTTTAGTAATGGATCAAAGCAATATGGAAGACACCCTGCTACTCGACCCAAAAGAAACTTACAGGCACAAAATATTTCTGCTCCGTGAATTTGACAGTCAGAATGACAACCTGAATGTTCCTGATCCGTACTTTGGGGGAGAGGATGGATTTCAACAGGTTTTTGAGATTATCGACCGGTCAGCAGATGGGTTTCTTCACTTCCTGAACAAACCGGGCACTTGATATATATCCTTTATTGACTGTACCCTCATTGAAAAATAAGTACATTTGAGTTTTAATGAACAGATCATTTCTCATATTTGACTTTCCGGCATGGATGGTTGTGCTGTGTATCCTGGCAGGCCTGTCTTATGCCCTGTTGCTATATTATAAGCCAAAACAGAACTGGCCTATAAAATTAAGCTATCTGCTGTTTGCCCTCCGGTTTTTTCTGGTCACTTTTCTCTCCATGCTCCTGCTTTCACCAATTGTGAAATACCTTTCGCATACGATTGAATCCCCGGAGATCGTTATCGGGCTTGACAACTCTTTTTCTATTGCCCAGGTTACGGACAGTATCCAACTAAAAAGTCATTTGGATCAACTGGAAGCGATGGGCCAACAAATTAGCGATAATGGCTATGTTGTGCGCTATCTGGATTTGGAGGCCAATCAGCTCAAGACACCCACAGGCCTGAGTTATAACAATCCCCGCACTAACCTGTATCAGTTTCTAAAGATTATTGAGAACAGGTATGAAGGGCGAAACCTCCATGCTGTAATACTGGCCACTGATGGCATTTATAATTCCGGCATTTCTCCTACTTTCTCTTCCTATGGCTTTGACCTCCATACATTGGGCATGGGTGACAGTGTGCCCAAAAGTGACATCATGATCAGTGAATTGTTGTATAACCGCATGGCTTACGAAGGCAATGCATTTCCCATTCAGGCACAGGTACTCAACGAGGGATTTGTAGGACAACAAACTATGGTGACTCTCTCACGCGGCAACAAGGTACTCGAATCAAAGCGGATCACCTTTGATCACAACAGACAATTGCAAAATGTAGATTTTCTGGTTAATGCCACCGAAGACGGATTGCAAAGATACAGCATCCGAATACAATCCCTGGATGGTGAGTTTACGCATACCAATAATCTGGATCATGCCTATATTGAAATCATTGAAGGTAAAGAAAAAATACTTCTTATCGCCCGCAGGCCACACCCCGACATCAAAGCCTTGCGATCAGCCGTGGAGTCAAATTCAAACTATGAGATGGTTAGCTTTATTCCAGGTATTTCCGAAAACATTGAACAGGATAAATATGATCTGGTCATAATGCACCAGTTGCCCCCTGATGATCCCATCGCCAAAAAATATCTACGAGACGATGTTCCGGCATTTTATATCTATGGTAATCAGATTTCAGCAGGCGAGTTCAACAGGAACGAGGTAGCCAAAATTGATGCATTACCCGGTGAATTCGATCAAGTCACTCCACTTTTCAACCGCTCTTTTTCAGGCTTTAAATTTTCACAGGAATTGCAAAACCTGATGCGAGACCTTCCCCCGGTGATCGTTCCATTTGGTGATGTCAGTATTCAAATAGATGCTGAACCTATGTTGTTCCAGCGGGTAGGCAGCATAGAAACGGGACGTCCTTTGCTCGTCGTAAAAAACAGTTTTCCTCGGCAAGCGGCTTTTCTGGGAGAGGGTATCTGGCGCTGGAAATTGCACGATTATCAGAAAAATAACAGTCATCTGCTGTTTAATGAATTTATCTCCAAGTGTATACAGTTTCTGTCCACTCGTGAAGACAAGAAAAAGTTCAGAATTTACCCCCTTAAAAATGAAATGTCCGGAGAAAGTGTCACACTCGAAACGGAGGTTTATAATGACCTTTTTGAAGAAATTTTCGGCTCTCAAATAGAACTAAAAATCACAAATGACACCGGGGAAACTTCATCCTACTCCTTTATTACCACCGAGAATAATACCCGGTTCAGACTCAACGGATTAAAAAGTG
>JAOUKJ010000729.1 GCA_029882675.1 Cyclobacteriaceae bacterium | reverse complement strand
GTGAGACAGGTGACGCCCTACCGGGTGTAAGTGTTATGGTAAAGGGGACTTCCTCCGGTACCGCAACCGATGTAAGTGGAAAATACTCCCTGAGTACTTCTTCCGGCAGCACATTGGTATTTAGTTTTATTGGTTATTCTTCGCAGGAAGTCGCTGTTGGGAACCAAACCAACATCAACGTAGCCCTGGCTGTTGACTTTACCGAGCTGCAGGAAATCGTAGTAGTAGGTTATGGTACCCAGGAAAAAAGGGACGTGACAGCAGCGATTTCTACTGTTAGTGCACAGGATGTACAGGAACTCCCCGTTACTTCGGCCCTCGCTGCTATGCAGGGTAAAGTGGCCGGGGTGGATATCCAGCAGCGTAGTGGACGACCAGGTGAAAATGCTACAATTAAAATCAGGGGTCGTCGTTCGATCAATGCTTCCAATGAGCCATTATATGTGGTTGATGGAGTACCTTTGGTCAGTGGCGGTTCGATTTCAGACATCAACCAGGCCGACATCAAGTCTATTGAAGTACTGAAAGACGCTGCAGCAACCGCTATTTACGGATCAAGAGGCGCCAATGGCGTAATCCTGATCACCACCAATCGCGGTGAATCAGGACAGGCCAAAGTATCATACAACGGATACTACGGTCCAACGTCCATAGGCACCAGGGTTAATATCATGGATGGCTATGAATTTGCCGATATGAAAAGGGAATCCAGAAGAGTAAGAATTGATCCCGCCACCAACAAACCCGTATATGATTATTTGGGAACCATTCCTACAGATGCCGAGATTTTTGAGGATCCTGCTGAATTTGCATCACTGACCAATAACCCGGCAGGGATCGATTACCAGGATCTGATTTTCAATCCCGGGTTCCGCTCAAGTCATCAGATCAGTATTTCAGGAGGTTCTGAAAAGACTCAATACCTGATGTCTGCAAACGTCTATGACGAATTATATCCCATCAACACCATCGATTTCCACAGAAAATCTTTCCGGTTGAACCTCGACCAGGAAATTTTTGATTGGTTAAAAGTGGGAACATCAACGACCATCACTGTTACAGATCAGGATTACCACGGATCATCTGCGATCAATGAGGCCATGAGAAACAATCCCCTGGGTAATCCCTGGAACGCTGATGGAACACTGGCCTTCAAGCCCGTAGAAGACGGAATACGTACCAATCCCTTGCTGGAAGTAGTACCTAATGCCGTTATCGACAATCATTTAAGGTCACGCTTCCTAGCCAGTCTTTATCTGGATGCCAAACTGGCCGAAGGCCTGAACTTCAGAATGACCTATGGGCCGGATATGCGTTACCGCAGAGAAGCACGCTGGCGCAGCAGTCAGACACAGGTACACAAAGGTGGCCCTCCGGATGCCCGGAAAATCCATCGCTTTAATGATGCCTGGATTTTGGAAAACCTTTTGACATACAATAAAGAAGTAGCTTCCGGGCATAAACTCGGTCTGACCTTCCTGCAATCAGCACAGGAGAGCTTTTACGAATATTCCGTACTGGAAGGCAAGGTATTACCTACCGAATCTTTCTGGAATGATATCGGATCTGCCGAATCAATTTCAGCCGATTCAGACAACACCCTGTGGCGTATGACCTCCTACATGGGCAGGGTTAACTACAGCATTGCAGACAAGTACCTGTTACAGGCTACCTACCGCGCTGACGCCAATTCCGTATTGGCACCCGGACAAAAATGGTCTTTCTTCCCCGGTGTATCTGCCGGATGGAGAGTGATTGACGAGGACTTTATGCAAAATGTGACTGCCGTAAGTGAATTAAAACTACGGGCCAGCTATGGTAAAGTAGGTAATTCCTCCATAGGCCCATACCAGACATGGGGTGGCCTTTCAGGAACCGTCTATACCTGGGATGGCGCACCCGCCAAGGGATACAGACTCAGCAATGTACCCAATCCTGACCTGGGATGGGAATATACTGAAACCATCGACTTTGGTGTAGATTTCGGTTTTATGGAAGGCAAAATATCCGGTAGTTTGGATTACTATTCTTCAAATACCTCAGATTTACTCCTGAGACGTCAGTTGCCTCCTACTTCAGGATATGATAACATCTTACAAAACGTGGGTAAAACAGCTGGAAAAGGTGTTGAA
>JAOUKJ010000150.1 GCA_029882675.1 Cyclobacteriaceae bacterium | reverse complement strand
AATTATCAGGTAAACTATAGAGCCTGGCTACCAAAGCCGACCGCTTGGGTCCTACCGGCTCATTCTCTAATTTTCTTTCAATTTCAATAACCTCACGCCTGAGCTTGTCAAACTTTTCGGTTTCCACAAATTGCTCCAGCCATACGGAAAAATCTGATAATTCCTGCTTGTATTTTGAATAAGGAAGGTCAGCTAAACTACTGAATTTCCAGGACGATTGTTCGGATATACCCCTGTCAATAATTTCTCTTTCCAGAAATTTATCAAGCAAATAAAAATTACTCATAAAGGTCTCTAATACTTTTTTCTCCGCCAGTGTTATATTCCCTGTTTTAAATAATGTAATGGCCCATTCCAGGAGAAAAACAGGAAAGCCAACGTCGTTGGGAAAGTTCTTTTCAAACCATTTAAAATAGCGTAATGCCCCTTTGTAATCCAGGAGTTTTAAATACAATTCAGGAGGCGAATAGCGAAGCCCCCTGCTATCGTCATAATAACCTCCCCAACGCCTTTTGTCTGCGGCCAGCGCACGCTTAATTTTCGTGATTTTATCCTTTAATCTTTGAGCTTGTTTTTCCGTCATTTTATTTATTGAATTAGTTCTTTCTATACAAATCCTATAATCCCCAACTCATTCACCCTTTTAAATCCAGGTTTTTCAGCATAAATATAATCTGGAATATCCCTGAAAAATAGTCTCTTTAAAAAAATCCCTCTCCGGCAAATAAGTGTAAAAAGGTAAATACACCATCCTTCTCGGTCATTTTCCACATCAATGATTTCCGGATTTTAACCTTATACAAAAATAATTGTTCGAACTTTCAACTGTTTGCCTATTTTTGTTCCTTTAATTTCAACTAAAAACAACGTAACAGTATGAGGAAAATCAAATTGCTTCTGTTGTTTCTGACGTGTACCCTTCTGTCCTTTCAAGGGAACTCACAAGACATGACAGTAACAGGAAAAATCACCGATGAACAGGGTGAACCCATCATCGGTGCCAGTGTAATCGTGAAAGGTACAACACGTGGTTCCATCACCGACCTGGAGGGAAATTTCTCCCTGCGTGCCAGCCGTGGTGAAGTACTTGAAGTATCATTTATCGGATATGCAGCACAAGAACTGGAAGTGACAGGTGAGAGCCTGAGCGTCAGTTTGAGGGAAGATATTACCAACCTGGAAGAAGTGATTATTTCAGGACTTGCTTCAACCGTAAAAAGGAGCAACCTGGCCAACTCGGTGGCCTCCATCTCCGGCAAGGAACTCTCGGAAACTACCAACCAGCAAACCATGGATGCAGCCCTTTACGGAAAGTTTAAAGGGGTGAACATCACATCCAATTCCGGTGCACCAGGCGGGGGTATTTCCGTTAAATTACGTGGTATCACTTCCATCAACGGAAGTAATGAGCCCCTGTACATCATTGATGGGGTATATCTCGACAACTCGGCCATTTCCGGTGGGTTGAATACTGTTTCAAAAGCATCAGGTGGAGGTAACCAGTCCAACCAGGACAATCCCACCAACCGTATTGCAGACATTGATCCTGAAGATATTGAGTTTGTTGAAATCCTGAAAGGGGCTTCAGCAGCAGCTATGTACGGGTCAAGGGCCTCCGGTGGTGTGATCATCATCACAACAAAAAGGGGCACGTCGGGCAAGCCTAAAATCAATTTCTCCCAGACAGTGGGTATTTCTAAAATACTTAAACCACTGGGTGTACGCGAGTGGGACGCCACAAAGGTTGAGACCCATTTCGGAGTAGATGAAGTGGCCAATTTTCAGGCCGCCAAAAGCGCTGGCAAACTGTATGATTATGAGCAGGACTTGTATGGAAATACCGGATCGCAGCGCACATCACGCATCACACTTTCGGGAGGCAACGAAAGCACGGGGTATTTTGTAGGTGCTACGGTGAAAAAAGATCAGGGTATTGTGCCCAATACCGGTTATTCAAAAAATGCTTTTCGATTAAACCTGGATCATAAACTTTCAGACCGAATCAAGTTAACTACCAGTACCAACTACGTCAAGTCATCAGCCGACAGGGGCTTTTTCAACAACGATAACAGCGGTACCACCATGGGTATTGCCTTTGTGGCAACCCCAGCATGGGCAGAACTCCATCCCGATGAAAACGGCAATTATCCCAACAACCCATATGCGGCATCGAACTTCCTGCAGACTGCTAATTTGGTCACCAACAATGAGTCCGTTAGCCGCCTTATTTCCGGAGCTACACTTACCGCCAACCTAATGCAGCGGGACAAATCCAACCTGCAACTGATGGTGCGTGGCGGGCTAGATAATTATACCCTGGAAACAAGGGCTATTTTCCCCAATACCCTGCAGTTTCAGAAAGACGGCAATGGCACAGGGGGCGCTTCCATACAAGGTACCACAACCAGCGCAAACACCAACCTTGCGGCATTCCTGATCCACGATTATTATGCATCACCCGCGCTCACCTTCCGTACCCAGTTGGGAACTACAGCCGAAAACTTTAACCGGAACAACATTATCGGCACCGCAACTTTCCTCAATGGCTCGCAAACCAACCTGGATCAGTCCGGATCAGTAGCCGTGAGCCAGTCCAGATTACTCCAAAATGACCGTGGCATTTTCTTCCAGGAAGAAGTAAATTATAACGATATGATTATTGGTACGGCAGGTGTCCGCGCTGACAAATCATCGAACAACGGGGATCCGAACAAATTATATTATTACCCAAAAGGTTCGGTGGCTATAAACCTGCACCAAATGACAGACCTTTCATCAGCAGGCATCAGCCAGTTGAAGTTGAGGACAGCCTATGGCCAGGCCGGTAATTTCGCTGTGTTTGGTGACAAATGGTCTTCACTCAATCCCATCAACATCGATGGTTCGGCCGGTCTGGTTATTTCCAATACCATCGGCAACGAAAACATAAAGCCTGAGCGTCAGTCAGAACTTGAGTTCGGATTTGATGCCGGTGTCCTGGAAAACAAAGTGGCCCTTGATTTCACCTACTACATAAAGTCTGTGGATGACCTGTTGTTGAGGGCCGAGGTACCTACGTCTACCGGACAAACCGTAAAGGTGGTGAACGCGGCCAGCCTGGAAAACAAAGGAATAGAAATAGGGCTCAATTTGAATCTGATTAATACCGAAGATTTCCGCTGGAGCAGCCGTACCAGCCTTTGGCAGAACCGTGGACTCATCACTCGTCTGGATATTCCTTCCTATACCACTGGTGGTTTTGCTGACTTCCTCGGCCAGTTTCGTATCAAAGAAGGCCATAGCCCAACAGAAATTATTGGTGTAGGTCCTGCCGACCAACAGGATGAAGACGGGCTCGTCATTTTTGGAAATGCCGAACCAAACTTCCAGATGTCGTTTATGAACAACCTTTCCTTCAAAGGTTTTGAATTCACCATGCTCTGGCACTGGAAAAACGGAGGAAAGAACATCAACCTCTCTGCGCTGTTGTCTGACCTTAGCGGTACAAGCCCCGACTATGACCGAATAGACCTTGATCCGGATAGTGCCCTGGGCAACGGGGACTACAGGTTGAGCCAACTGGGTGCAAACTCCGGGCCATATATTGAAAATGCCGGCTATCTTCGCATGCGTGAAGCAGGTCTTTTCTATACGATTCCTCAAAGTGTACTTGGTGATACTTTTGATCGTATCAGGGTAGGTTTTTCAGGCTATAATCTGATCAATTTCTTCGAATACAGGAGCTACGACCCAGAAGTATCCAATTTCGGCGGCAAGGGTCTCTCTACAGGAGTGGAAGTAACCCCTTTCCCCTCTTCAAAGCGGTTTAATTTTCACTTGACAGCAACATTTTAATTGATACAAATGAAAGCACTAAAATATATATTACTGTCCGGGTTGGTCACATTTTTCAGTTGTGAGATTGAAGATATTCCCGACCCCAACAACCCCAGTGCTGCCGATATAGCAGCCAATGCCAAACTGAGCGATTTACAATTGTTGGTTTCAGGCACAGAGTCACTGTTGCGTTCAGAAATGGGCTTTTACTATGATGTGCTGAACATCGTAGGGCGCGAGCAATATTTCTTCACCAATTCTGATCCCCGGTATACCGGCGAGATACTTGGCAAGGGAGCATCCTCACTCGATAACGCAGGATTCTATGGCACACGTCCGTACGCAGGTCGCTATATTGTTGTCAAAAATGCCCACATCCTGATTGATGCAGTAAACAATACGGCCGAGTCGATCACTGCACAGGAAAAAAACGGTTATACCGGTTTTGCGAAAACAGTACAGGCCTACAGCTTATTACTTGTACTAAACATGCAGTATGATAACGGCATCAGGGTGGAAACGTACGATCCTGAAAATCTGGGACCGTTTCTTGATTATAACGGCGCCCTTACGTCTATTTCATCCTTGCTGGATGAGGCATACGGCGAGTTGAACAATGCCGGTGACGCGTTTCTCTTTGATTTATCTTCCGGTTTTGCCGGTTTTGATAACCCTCAAAATTTTGCTGAATTTAATCGCGCCATCAAAGCCCGGGTTGCTTTGTATAGCGGTGATAAAGCCGGTGCGCTGGCTGCACTGAATAACTCTTTCATGGATCTTGGGGGAGACCTGAACAACGGTCCGCAGCATTTTTATTCCGAGGCCGGCACAGACCTTTCCAACCCCCTGTTCCGTACACGTAATGCGAGCGAAGCCCTGGTGGCCCACCCTTCCTATATGGCAGATATCAGACCCTCTGACAAACGGAGAAACAAAGTATCGCGCCGGAATAATACAGCAGTACTCGATGGACTGAGCAGTGATTTTGATGTTGATTTGTTCGCATCTCCTTCGTCAAACATTCCCATTATCAGGAATGAAGAGCTGATATTGATCTACGCTGAAGCTAATATCGGAACAAACAATAATGAGGCGGTTGCAGCACTCAATATTATCCGAAACGCTTACGGCATGCCTGACTACTTCGGTATGCCTGCAGATGATGCCGTAACCAATGAATTGTTGTATAACCGCCGTTACAGTCTTTTTGGTGAAGCACATCGCTGGATCGACCTCAGAAGGCACGGCAAGTTGGATACCCTTCCATTGGATCGTACGGACGACGATGTATGGGAGAAGTTCCCGCGCCCTGAAAGTGAAGTAGGCGTTCAGGGAGGATGATAAATATGGAGTTTAATAAAAAAAGGCGCTGTATGGCGCCTTTTTTTATTTTGTAATTCATTACGACAGTTTGTTGGCTGGCCATGTACCTTAGCCATTCTTTTGTTGCCCTTTTATTATATCCTCAAGCATTTTTACATCTGTCTTTCCTTTTGGTGGAATCATGTTTTCCCAAATCCAACTACACTGGTCTAATACACTTTTCGCTGTCATATGTGGTCGCGCCCAGGTAGTATGGCCGTCTGAGACAATAGCAATAATATAATCCTTTGCTAATGCTGACTAAACAGTAAATTCGCCACAAACGTCAGTGGCACATCCGGTAATTAACAATTCGGTAATCTTCAGTGCTGTTAAGAATTATACCCCTTACAAGACACCTGGAATCAACCTATAACGCACACGACGCTTATATTGGCCAGCAAAACGCATCTTCACGTAATATATATTCATTTGTTTACAGCATGAATCCTTGGTCAAGACCAGGCAGTCAATGGAGCTGCATTCATCTAAAATCTACCATCAACAACCGCTAATCAAATAATTTTTAATAATTTGGCGCTCTTTAACAAAACATAAATATGAGAACCTTATTTACCCTGGCCATCTTTCTGTTTGCACTGATCACAAATGCCCAACACGGCTACTGGCAACAGCGTGTGGAATATGTCATGGACGTAGACTTTGATGTCAAAAATCACCAATTTACCGGCACACAACAACTCACTTATTATAATAACTCTCCCGACACACTTCACCGGGTATTTTACCACCTGTATTTCAATGCATTCCAACCCGGCAGCATGATGGACGTCCGGTCACGCACCATCGTTGATCCTGATCGGCGTGTCGGAAACCGTATTGAAGCCCTTTCAGCAAAGGAGGAGGGCTATCTTCATGTCACTACCCTTTCTCAGGACGGTGCATCCATACGTTTTAATGAGGAGGAAACTGTATTGTCTGTTGAATTGGGCAAGTCCCTCCTTCCCGGCGAAAAAACCGTCTTTACAATGGCCTTTAAAGGCCAGGTGCCTGTTCAGATCAGGCGGTCGGGACGGGACAGTCAGGAGGGTATTGCTTATAGCATGGCCCAGTGGTACCCTAAAATGTGCGAATATGACAACATGGGCTGGCATGCCAATCCCTACATCGCGAGAGAATTTCATGGTGTATGGGGCGATTTCGATGTGAAAATCACCATTGATCCCCGTTATACACTGGGTGGTACAGGTTATCTGCAAAATCCCAATAAAATTGGACATGGCTATGAAGACAAGGGCGTAAAAATCCCTAAACACAAAAATCCCATTACCTGGCACTTTAAAGCACCCAATGTGCATGATTTCATGTGGGCCGCCGATCCGGACTATAAACACCTGAAGGCTAAAGTCCCCGGAGGACCTGAACTCCACTTTTTTTATGAGGAATCAGCGGATACCGAAGCATGGGAAAAATTACCTGAATATACGATCAGGGCATTTCAATATATGAATACGCATTTTGGCCATTACCCCTGGAAACAATATTCAGTAGTGATGGGAGGTGACGGCGGCATGGAATACCCCATGAGTACACTGATCACTGGCAAACGCAAGTTGAGCAGCCTGGTGGGGGTCACCGTGCATGAAATGGTCCACAGCTGGTATCAGGGAGCACTTGCCAACAATGAAAGCCTCTATCCGTGGATGGATGAAGGATTCACCAGCTACGCCTCCTCGCTCGTGATGCAGGAATTATTTAATCAGCCTACGAATGAGAATATTCATAAAGGCAGCTATCAGGGTTATTTTTATAATGTGAGCCAGGGTGAAGAAGAGCCCCTCACTATCCACTCCGACCATTATCAGAGCAACAGATCATACAGCCTGAATGCATATGCCAAGGGTGCTGTGTTTCTCAATCAATTGAGCTACATCATTGGTCAGGAGGCCTTTATGCGCGGTATGCGACGCTATTACAATACCTGGCAATTCAAACACCCCACACCCAATGACTTTATTCGAATCATGGAAAAAGAGTCGGACATTGAACTCGACTGGTATAAAGAGCATTTTGTTTACTCTACCAACACCATCGACTATAGCATAGAAACCGTTGAAGAAGACGCCGGCACTACGGTAGTCACCCTGAAACGAAACAACGCGATGATGATGCCCATCGATCTGGTCATTGAGCAAACCAACGGAGAAAAGATACTCTATTATATCCCCTTGAAAATGATGCGTGGCAACAAGGAAGATGAAGGCCTCACTACTTCACGAATGGATGAATCACCCTGGCCATGGACGAATCCTGAATATGAGATTCGGCTCCCCATACCCCTCAAAGAAATCAAATCATTGGAAATAGATCCTACAAAACGGATGGCCGACATGGATGAAAAGAATAATTTTTACCTCGCAAAATAGCACTGTAAATTAAATAATATGAAAAATACATACCAGTTGATCGCAGGCTTCATCATTTTACTATTTGTCGGGTGTAAGAGTGATTATAAATTGGAGGTGATGACCTGGAACCTGCGTTATGACACCGAAAACGATGGTGAAAACCAGTGGGGTAAACGGAAAGAAAAAGTTGTTCAATTACTCGAAGAGTACTCCCCTGACATGCTCGGCACGCAAGAAGGTCTCGTACATCAGGTGGAATACCTCGCCGAACAACTGCCACAATATGCCTGGTGTGGCCTGGGTCGTGACGATGGGGAAAAAGAAGGGGAATTTTCGGCTGTGTTTTACAAAAAAGACTTATTTGAAATGGAAGATTGTCAGACTTTCTGGTTATCTGAGACCCCAGAAAAACCCGGGTTTGGATGGGGGGCAAAGCACAACAGGGTCGCCACCTGGGTAAAGCTGAGGCATAAGCCCTCAGGCCAGTCTGTTTTTTTCTTCAACACACACTTTGACCACCAGACTCCGTTGGCACGTGAGCAGGGCGCCTACCTTGTTTTAAAAACGATGAAGGAAAAAACACTTTCTTCACCTGCCATATTACTGGGCGACTTCAATGCAGACCCTGATTCCGAACCTTACAAGATACTCACTGCCGATGTACAGGTTCTTCAGGACACCTATCAACTCACGGGCAACAAAAAAGGGCCTTCCGGTTCTTTCGCCAGTCAGTTTGCCCTTGAAAACCTGAGCGACCGGATAATTGACCATATTTTCATCAACGATGGTTTTGATGTAATCGAACATCAGATCATCGATGACAACAACGGATCATTCTACCCATCAGATCACCTGCCGGTGCGTGCAGCCCTCCGGTTAAAGTAATTACTAATTAAATATTTCTGCCAGCTTGCTCTCCAGCGCCTGTCCCCGTAGGTTTTTACCGATGATTTCACCGTCAGGGTTTAGCAATAGTGCAAAGGGGATCGCCGTAACACCATAAAGCTTGGCGGCTTCAGAA
>JAOUKJ010000319.1 GCA_029882675.1 Cyclobacteriaceae bacterium | reverse complement strand
TGGCCGCTTTGGCAATACCGGCCAGTGACCGGGCAATATGTGATTTCCCCACAATTACCAGGTGGGGGTTGGGGATCACCGGTTCAATATATATTTCCATACTTCCTCCGCTATAACAGGTCATGTTGTAAATTTTTATATGCTCATCCTCCTGCTGGTCGGGTTGTTGTCCCCCCGGATATACTTTTACCAACCGGTAGTGTTGATCTTTAATTGCCTCTAATCCTTCTTTTATCAAAATGCCTTTCACGCACCCCCCGCCTATCCATCCAATGACCGATCCATCCTTCCTGACGATGGCTTTGTCTCCCGGTTTACCCGAACATGGGGCCTGACGCCATACCACCTGGGCAAAAGCAAACACCTCTCCACTTTCCATCAGGGGCTTCATTTGTTCATACAACTCATTATACATTGATCAGAATATTTTCAAGTTTCAAAAGACTGTCCAAATTATGGGCAGACATAAAATAATCCAGGTGAGGCAAGGCTGTTGCCATTCCCCTTTGTACGGGCTGATATCCCTTCATCCCCTTAAGGGGATTGAGCCAAATCAAATGCCTTGATCTGCGCTTGATATGCATCAGGGCCTTTTCCAGGTGTACCACCTCGCCGGTTTCCAAGCCATCGCTAAAGACCAAGACCACCGAAGAACCGGTGAGTACTTCCCGGCTGTATTTCTCATTAAACACTTCCAGGCACTCGCCAATGCGCGTCCCTCCTGACCACGAATTAAGGTTTTGGGACATCCTGTTATATATTTCCTTTTGCCCCTTTTCATTGAGAAACGGTGTAATCCGATCCAGTTGAGTGCTAAAGGTAAATGCTTCAATGTTTTTAAAGAGCTTTCTCAGGGTAATCACAAAGCGCAACAGGTAATGACTGTACTTATCCATGGATCCACTAATGTCGAGCAGAACGATTAACTTTCTACGTGCCGGCCTTTTTCGCTGAAAGACCATTTCGGTTGGCCACCCCCCTTTTGAAATACTCTTGCGCAGGGTGCGCCCCATGTTGAGCACCGAACCACGCGCGCTGTATTTCAATCTCCGCTTCAAGCGGTGCTCCATCTGCTTAAACAACTGTGCCGCTATTTCCTCCAGTAAGGCCGCATCTACTCTTTCCACATGCGAAAAATCGGTCTTTCGAAGTCGCTCGACCTTGCTGGCTCCCGATACACTACGGCTGTCTTCTTCTTCACTTTCTCCCCATTGGCCTTTTTTATGTCCTAGAAAGATTAAAGATGACTTCTGCTGCTCATCTTTTACTTTAACCTTCGTTTTTGACCCTACACCATTTGACTGAATCTGCCAGAACATTTCAAAGAGCCTTTCAAAGACAGGTAAATCTTTTCTTGAGCCACAGCAAAGGGATTTCAGGCAACATTTAAAATCTGACCTCCTGCCTACCAGGCCGGTAGCGAGGCCTTGAAGTATTTCTTTCACCTCCCCTGGTCCGATGATCAGTCCTTCCTCCCGTAGTGCATTGACAAAATCAATCACTGATCTTGCCGTCACTTCACCGATGTTTATTTCAGCTGTTTTCATTTTACTACCATGACAGATTTACCCGGTCACCCTTCCTTCTCCAGCCATTCGTCGACAACAAAAGCGAAGTCCTCCTGGCTTTTCAGAATCACACCCAGTGTTTTTTTCAAGGTTTCTTTTGAAATGTCGTGCTGCCCCAGAAGCACAAGTGTCCTGGCCCAATCAATGGATTCAGCTATTCCCGGCGTCTTTTGAAGCCGGAGTCCGCGAATACTCCTAATCATTGACACCATCTTTTTGGTCAGGGCCTGATCGATACCCGGTATACTTTTATTAATGATCAACTCTTCAGCTGACTGGTCGGGATAATCGAGCCAATGGTAAAGGCACCTTCTTTTGAGTGCATCACTCAGTTCACGTGTCCGGTTTGAAGTCAGGATTACTCGCGGAATATGTTTGGCGGTTATCGTCCCCAACTCCGGGATACTGATCTGGTATTCTGAAAGGATCTCCAGTAAAAAAGCTTCAAACTCTTCATCGGCACGATCTATCTCATCGATCAGCAGGACGACGGGGCCCTCCTCATGGGATATTGACTGGAGTAAAGGCCTTTCCAACAGGTACTCCCTACCGAATATTTCTTTTTCAATTCTAGCCTGCTGCTCGCCTTTTTCATTCAGTTTAATATGTAATAACTGCTTTTGATAGTTCCACTCATAGATGGCATTGTTCACATCCAGACCCTCATAGCATTGCAATCGCACCAATTTGGTGTCCATGCTTTTGGCCAGGGTCGCCGCCGCACTGGTCTTCCCCACCCCTGGATTTCCTTCCAGTAGCACAGGTTTGGATAACTCACCACTCAAATACAATACTGTGGCCAGCTCTTCACTCAACACGTACCCCCTTTGGTCAAAATCACTGATTATTCGCTGTACACTTTCCACGGTTTATTGGTTGATCTGTATATTTGTTGATTTATTGATCTGTCAATTTGTTGGTCGGGCCATAATCCACAAATACAATTTATTCATAAGCAACATCTTCTCATCAGGCATTGAATCAAAGGAAACAGACATTACTTTATTATTTTTTTCCGAACAGGCCTTTCACCATGGTTCCCATCATTTTACCTCCCTGGATATTCCTGTCATCATCGGAAAGCTCTTCTCCTGCGAGTTTCCGCTTGAAGTTATTAACAAACTGATTAAAGATTTGATCGGATACATCGCTAATCAATCTGGATCCAAACTGGGCCACCATACCAATTACACTTACGGTCATTGAAGATTTCACCAACGTACCGCCATCATTTTCTTCCAAATCCAAAACAAGTTTCATTTCAGCGCTTCCCTTTCCTTTGGAATCCAGTCCTTTACCAACCATCACAATATGGAAACCGGCCTCATCCACCTCTTCATACACCACTTCGCCATTATAGCTCGCGCTTATTGGTCCAAATTTCAGTCCCACTGTCCCCTTATAGGTCTTATCATTTACTTTGTCGGTGAGTTTCACACCGGGCACGCACACTACAATCTGTTCAGGGTCTATCAGGTAACTCCAGACCGTTTTTCTGTCATTTTCTACATCAAAATTCTTATCCAGCGTTGTTTTCATCTGATTATTATTTAAAAGTTAAAAAAAAGAAGCAGTCTCAAAAGGCTAAAGCTATTTGAGACCACCTCATTCCATTTACTTACTCCATTACTTTTTCTTACTCGACCACCCCTTTTTCATGTAGGATGTTCCACACTTTATTTGGAGTAATGGGTATATCAATATGTGTTACACCCAGGTGCGACAAGGCATCTACGATTGCATTAGCAATGGCTGGAGGCGCACCCACGGTAGGTGATTCTGCCACACCCTTAGCACCCAAAGGATGATGAGGGGAAGGCGTAATGGTATGTCCCGTTATCCAGTTAGGTGTTTCTACAGCTGTAGGCAACAGATAATCCATAAAAGTACCATTGAGTATATTACCGTCCTCATCATAGATCAGCTCCTCAAACATAGCAGGAGCAAGCCCCTGAGTAAGTCCTCCATGTACTTGTCCCTGTACAACCATCGGGTTAATGATGTTACCACAGTCGTCAATGGCCACAAATTTCCGAACAGTTATTGCCGCTGTTTTATTATCAATATCCACCACACAGATATAAGCCCCACTGGGGAACGTCAGGTTTGGCGGATCGTAGTAATGTGTAGCTTCAAAGCCGGGTTCCATGTCTGGAGGCAGGTTGGTATATGCAGCAAATACGCATTCCTGAATAGTTTTTGTCTTTTCAGGTGCTCCTTTCACCGTAAATTTACCGGGCTCCCAATCCAGATCCTCCTCACTCACTTCCAGAAGGAAAGCGGCTATTTTCCGGGCCTTGTCACGCAACTTACGCGCAGCCATAGCGGCTGCTGCCCCAGAGGTTGGCGTAGAGCGGCTGGCATAAGTACCCAGCCCATAAGGTGCGGTATCCGTATCGCCCTCTTCTATTTGTACGTGTGCGGCCGGAATACCCAGTTCTTCTGCTACAATCTGGGCATAAGTAGTCTCATGGCCCTGTCCCTGTGACTTGGTACCCATGCGCATGATGGCCTTTCCCGTAGGGTGAACCCTGAGTTCAGCGCTGTCAAACATCTTGATACCGAGTATGTCAAAGTCTTTGGATGGGCCAGCCCCTACAATTTCAGTAAATGTGCATATTCCAATGCCCATCAATTCTCCTTTGGCTTTCTTTTCGATCTGCTCCTTTCTCATTTCATCATAACCGATCAAATCCATGGCCAGCTTGAGGCCGGCATGATAATCGCCACTATCATACTCCCATCCCAGGGGTGACTTATATGGGAACTGCTCTTTTTTAATAAAATTCTCAAAACGCAACTGGGCAGGATCCTTACCCACTTTCATCGCCAGGCTATCAAAAGTACGCTCAATGGCATGTACGGCTTCGGTAACACGGAAAGAACAGCGATAGGCTACTCCCCCCGGAGGTTTGTTGGTATATACGGCATCGAGCTCAGCAAAAGCGTGCTCATAGTCATAGGAACCCGTACATATTGAGAACAATCCGGTTGGGAATTTCGATGGATTAGCCGAAGCGTCTGTATAGCCGTGGTCAGCCAGGGTTTTCACCCTGAAAGCCTGAATCTTTCCCTCTTTGGTTGCGGCTAACTCACATGTCATGTGATAATCACGTGCAAAAGAGTCGGCCTGAAGGTTTTCACTACGGTCTTCTATCCATTTTACCGGCTTGCCCAAAAGGAATGAAATCGCTATGGAAATAACATATCCCGGGTAAACGGGCACCTTTCCGCCAAACCCACCCCCTATATCGGGTGATATCACACGGATACGTTCTTCAGAGAGGCCTACATGGCCCGCCACCAATGCTATTACTGTCCGGATGGCATGGGGAGCTTGTGTAGTCATATAAACGGTAAGCTTTTCTGTAGCTTTATTATAATCAGCCACACAACCACAGGTCTCAATAGAGGCCACGTGAATACGCGGCAGGTAAATCTGTTCTTTCACCGTGACTTCTGCATTGCGAAAAACCTCATCGGTCTTTTCCCTGTCACCGCGTTCCCAGTGGTAAATGTGGTTATCTGTTTTGCCCGCTTTGTCTGTACGAAGAACAGGTGCATCGGGGTCCAACGCCTTGAACGGATCAATTACCGGCTTCATGGGCTCATAATCAACTTCTACGGCCTCTACGCCGTCAGCAGCAACATAGCGACTCGTAGCCACCACTGCAGCCACTTCCTGGGCCTGATACATCACGGTATCTATTGGCAATACCATCTGCGTATCTGAAAGCAAA
>JAOUKJ010000521.1 GCA_029882675.1 Cyclobacteriaceae bacterium | reverse complement strand
ATCCAGTGCAAATTGTATTTTTCCAGATCTTTACCTGTGATTACAGCCAGTACGCCGGGTATGGCCAGCGCCTTTTCAGTATTTATACTTTTTATTTTTGCATAAGCATATGGGCTTCGCACAATGTCCATATACAACATCCCGGGAAGTTGCACATCATCTACATAGTTGCCTTTTCCTTGCAGAAAACGATTGTCCTCTTTCCGCTTCAGGCTATGGCCCATGCCGCCTATTTCTTTTGAAGTTTTACAAGCAAACATATTGTTATTCATTTTTTAGGTCAGAAATAATCAGGCTTCCGCAGTTTCCTGTGGTTCGGCCATTTTTTTTGCGGCATATTGTATCGCCTTCACGATATTCACATAGCCGGTACAACGACAAAGGTTTCCGGAAATCCCCCACCGAATTTCTTCTTCCGTAGGATTTGTATTTTTGTTGAGCATGTCAATAGACCGCATGATCATTCCGGGAGTACAGAATCCACACTGGAGTCCATGCTCTTCCTTAAATCCTTCCTGCAAGGCATGGAACTGCCCATTTTGTGCCACACCTTCAATTGTTGTTATCTCACACCCATCGGCCTGAACGGCAAAGGTAGTGCATGACTTCACTGACATTCCGTCAATCAGGATAGTACAGGCTCCACAGTTGGAGGTATCACAACCAATGTGAGTACCCGTCAGACCCAGCTCATCACGAATAAAATGAACCAACAACAAACGTGATTCCACTTCCCTCGTAAAAGCCTCGCCATTTATAGTTATAGTTATTTGTTTCTTCATCGTTCTATTTTCAAATTTATAAATTGGCTTTTGCCCTTTCGAGGGCCTTATTAATCATTCTGACCGTTAGTTCCCTGGTAATTGAGCGTTTATAGGCTTCCGAACCCCTGAGATCCGCTGAAGGACTACAGTCTTCTGCCGCCATTTTGGCCGCTTCAAGGATCAGATCCCCGGTCAGTTTTTTGCCCTTCAGGTGATCCTCACTTCGTTGGGCGCGCAGTGGCACAGGATTAACATTGGTAAGCCCAATGCCTATTTCTTTGCATGTGCCGCTACCGTCAATCTGAAGGTTTACCGCTACCCCTGATGCCGCATAATCACCGGCTTTTCGTTCTATTTTATGATAGGCAGAGCCTGTACCTTTCCCGGCAACGGGAATTTGGATTTCTGTTAAAATATCCTGTGGCCCCAACGCCGTCATATAGAATCCATGGAAAAAGTCATCAATGGATGCTTGTCCGGTACCCTCCGGCCCGGTAGCAACTATTGTTGCACGCAAAGCCAGCATGACAGCCGGTTGATCGTTGGCCGAATCACCATGGGCAAGGTTGCCCCCCAACGTGGCTTTGTTTCTTACGGATGGATCAGCGATGAGCTTGGCCACATCAATAAGTATAGGGTATTTCTTCGCCAGCAGTTCGGAATACTCCAAATCAGCTTCTGTAGTCAGTCCCCCTATTTTAAGCAGGCCATCCTCTTCTTTGATGTAGGATAGCCCCTCCAACCGGCTGATGTCAATAACATGGGCAGGGGTAGCAAACCTCAGTTTCATCATGGGTATAAGACTATGGCCACCAGACATGTATTTGGCCTCGTCTCCATGATCTGAAGCAAGTGCAATCGCCTCCTCTATTGTCGCCGGACAATGGTAGTTAAAAGATTCTGGAATCATGTTTTAGTAAAGCGTTTATGATTTAATAATATTTATCAATAAGCAATAAAGCAAATATTAATCATTTAATAAAATTCTCTCCAATATCTTTTTGATGTTCAAACATTTTAATATCCGATTCTTAAACTTGTTCCTATTTCAAGGAGAATAAGCTCCTTTCCCGCTTCTGAAAATTGCCTTTTAGCATCATCTTTATCAATTACAATAAAAGGAAAGGTATCATAATGCGCCCCGATGATTTTATCACACTTAATGAAATCAGAAGCAATGACGGCATCATCTACGCCCATGGTAAAGTTGTCGCCGATAGGCAGGATGGCAAAATCAGGTGGGCTGTACTCCCCGATGAGTTTCATATCCATGGTGAGGGCGGTGTCGCCGGCAAAATAAAAGGTGCCTTCATCGTTACTGATCACAAAGCCACCCGGGGCTCCGCCATAGCTGCCATCGGGAAGTCCGCTGGTATGTACAGCGTTTACATATTTACATATTCCAAAATCGAAGACGGCCTTACCACCGTGGTTGAGCGGATGGCCATGTATTCCTTTTTTGCCAAACCACTCCACGATTTCATAGTTTGAGATCAGGGTAACCTCATTTTTTCGGGCAATAGCCTCTACATCTGATACATGGTCTGCATGACCATGAGAGAGCAGGATATAATCAGCTTTAATGCTATTAAAGTCGATATGTTTGGCCAGGTCGTTTCCCCGGATGAAAGGATCGAACAATAGCTCTTTTCCCCTCGTCTCAATGCCAAAACAGTAGTGTCCGTAGTATGTTATTTTCATGCTCATGATCGGTTATATTCTTAGTTGTAAGATACTCATTGGGAGGTGCTTTTCCTAATAAATTGTTGGGGAATGGGGGAATTGTCTATCCCGCACATGCGGGAGGGGAATTGTGGAACTGTCTAATTGTGGAATTGTCTATCCCGCACATGCGGGAGGGGAACTGGGGGACTGGGGGATTGTCTAAATGTTCATTGTTTCCCGTAGGCGCGGGACGCTAATCGTTCATCGTTAATGGTTAAGTCTGTACCCCAGCATCAATCTGAAAACATCAGGTTGGAAAGAGAAATCAAATCCTGAATTTCCCCCTGGAAAATAGCTGTTTTTTGTTCGGTAATACATCAGGTGCGGACTGATGTCGAAGTTAGTAAATATATGCTCGGAAAGGTTGACGGCCAGTCCTGAAAAGAAAGTCACGCCATAACTGCTAGTGGTAGAAGTAACGCTTTGCTGCCGAATCGGTATTGATGGATTATTCGTCCGGTTATTTTCCGCAGACAGATTGTATTTTATCCCTGCACCTAGATAAACAGAAAGCCTGCCTTCGGTCAGTACTATTTTTTCCAGTCCCAGTTCGGCCCCTGTTTCCAGATACTTTATTTCTTGCCGGTACTCGGAAGGCTGAGACGGTTGTGTTGTCTTCACCACCACACCCAGGTGAGTAAGCCCTATTCGAATGCGTTTGGCATCATTGATATAATTTCTGTACAACAAGCCAAAATTTTGACCTTTTATAATGGTATTGGTCACGGCCACTTCATGCTGTGAGGATTGTGCTGTCACAAGTAGAGGTATGCATAAAACCAACAA
>JAOUKJ010000728.1 GCA_029882675.1 Cyclobacteriaceae bacterium | reverse complement strand
GAGAGTATATGAGTATCCCGCAGACGCGGGAGGGTATATGGGTATATGAGTTTATGGGTGTCCCGCAGTTGCGGGAGGGTGTTTGGGTGTCACGGTTCTTGGTTCCTGGCTCTTGGTTCTTGGTTCATGGCTCTTGGCTCAAAAGCTCCACTTCACTCTGGCAAAAGCCGCCTTGGTAACAGCACCATACTTCCCACCGGGCTTTTCGCCATAAAACAACTGCCCAAACAGTCCCAGATCCAGACTTTCAGCCAATGAAAAGGTTAAAGTAGGATTGATGAAGATGCTGTTATCTCCCGGAAATGCCATGAGTGCCGCTCCGGTATTGATCAGGGGATGAAGGGGAAAGGAAAGTTGTATAAGGGCAGATTGCTTAAATGGCATCAGGTTGCGTGCTGACAGGGTTTCTGAGCTTAATAATATGGATTGACCCCGGGGCATTTTAATATATCCCTCACTATTAAACAGGTAGGAGCCCAGGAGGTATAGTGAATTTTTGAAAGAATAGTCGATACTAAACGATGAGGCAAAGGCATCTCCGGCATCAGGCCGGTTGTTGAAGGGCGAAAACCATGTCAATTCCCCTTTAAAACTGGCATTGCCCAGGTTACCTGCCCATCCGCTACCCAGGGCCACATCGCCTTGCATGATCCCCCCAATGAATTGAAAATCATAGTTCCATTTGTTCACCTTATACATTAATGCTGCAACGGCCTTGTCAATATCGTCAGTAAATTTGGCCGCTAATTCCAGACTGGAAGCAAAACCCATATATTTTGTAATACGCAAAGCATCACTGCCGGGTCGTTCCTCATAGTCGAAATCAAAAAAGGAATAGGCATTGAACAAGTCATTGGGGTTCCAGGCCACATTAGTACCCCAGTTGATCCGTTGCCGACCGAACCGGATTTCCCAATCGGCCGAAGTCCATTGCACATAGGCCCGGTCAAAAACGGAGTGGATAACCAGGTTATCATTATTCACCCACAGCACTGACATATCCAGAAAATCGTTATTCGTATCAATAAATTCACCGTAATTTGGAATGGCTTTCACCAAATCACCGCTAAAAACCCGGTTTCTCATTTCGACAAAAAGAGTGAGTTTATCACTGGGATACCACCTGAAGTTAAGCCGGTTATGGATCAGGTTATCCACCAGTATAGAATCGCTCAATGAAATTACAGTCACCATGTCCTTCACATACCCGTTCAGGGACCAGTTACGTTCCTTTACCTCCTGGGCATGTACAAGGAATGACCAAACCAAAAGGAAAAGCGCCAACAAAGGCCCCTGAGTACTTTTAAACTTCCCTGACTTCATCTGATACAATTTTACCATCCTCAAGCGTGATTACCCGACGTGCTTTTTGGATTACCCGTTGATCATGTGTACTGAACACAAAAGTCGTCTTATCTTCCCTATTCATTTCAGCCATCATATCCAATAAATTAGATGTTGAAGCTGAGTCAAGGTTGGCGGTTGGTTCGTCAGCAAGGATAAACTGCGGATTAGATGCCAGTGCCCGCGCCACAGCCACTCTTTGCTGTTGCCCTCCGGAAAGCTCGGCCGGTCGGCTGTCCATCCTATCGCCCAACCCAACCCTTTCCAGCAATTCCCTTGTACGCATATTCATCTCTTTTTTAGCCCTCTTCTGCAACAGCATGATAAATTCTACATTTTCCCGTGCGGTGAGTACCGGAATCAGGTTATATGACTGAAAAACAAACCCGATATTATTCAATCTGAAATCAATCAGCTGGTTTTCCTTCATGCGCGTAATATCTTTCCCGCCTACTTCAATATTCCCTTCAGTAGGGCCGTCCAGTCCGCCAATGATATTGAGCAGCGTACTTTTTCCAGAACCTGATGGTCCGACAATAGCCGTAAACTCTCCTTCATTGATCTCCAGGTCAACACCATTCAGCGCATGGACAGGAACCTTCGTCTCCTGATATACCTTGTGTAAGTTTTGTGTTTTTATAATTGCCATTTTTATCAGTTATCAGTTATCAGTTATCAGTTATCAGTTATCAGTTATCAGTTATCAGTTATCAGTTATCAGTTATCAGTTATCAGTTATCAGTGTGGGGATGGGGATGGGGCGGACGGACGGAATGAACAGACATTATTACCAATAT
>JAOUKJ010000727.1 GCA_029882675.1 Cyclobacteriaceae bacterium | reverse complement strand
TGAATACACCCTTTTCCCTTATGGACACCTTTACCTCCCTTTATTTTCACGGGCAGGACTACAATTTTATTCAAAACTATATTAAACACCTAAGGCAAATCGACTCCTCCGAAGTCAACCGTATCGCCAAAACCTACCTAAAACCCTCTGCCATGATAGAGGTAAGCGTAGGATAATCATTTAGTGATTTGGTGATTTGGTGATTTGGTGATTTGGTGAATGGGGTGAATAAGGTAAATATGGTAAATAAGAAAAATTCGCACAATCCCCAAACCCCAATTCCTAATTCCTAATTCCTAATTCCTAATTTCATTTTAACAAAAAGAAATAGGAGATTTGAGTGCCACCAAGTATTTATTGATACCTGTCAGGATGGATTAATTCCAAGGAAATAGAATGCTTCTTGCCATCAATAATTGTGGAGATAATTTCTCCCGTAACCGGAGCCAGACTTACTCCCATCATAGCATGTCCGGTGCCTATTGTCAGGTTGGTGAGTTTTTTGCTTCTTCCAATATAGGGAAGGCCATCCGGTGAACAGGGTCTTAATCCCGACCAAACAGGCTCTGTAGAAAAATTTTCTTCCCTGAATTTAGGAAAAAAAGAGGGGATCGACTCAATGATGCCTTTTACTTTATTCTTGTTAATGCCGAGGCTATTGGCTCCGAGTTCGAGGGTTCCGGCAAACCGTAGACCTTCCTTCATGGGAGTGACGGCTACTCTTGCTTCGGTTAATATGGAGCATACCTGAGGCATTTCAATGGGGTTAGCAAGGGTCATGCTATACCCTTTTCCGGGCTGTAAAGGAAGGTGAATGCCCATCATTTTTCCAAGTGCAGCACTCTCATTCCCCGCAGCCAGTACAAATTCATCGGCTTCTATGGATTTGTCCTTCGTAACAATATGGCTAATTTTATTTCTTTGTATGGAAATCTCTTTGATGTTTTCATTCCAAAGAAAGCGCACGCCCCTTGATTGAAGGGTATTTTGTAAGGATTCTACCAAGCTATTCGGGGATAGAAAAGCATCACCCGGATAATATACCCCTCCAACGACATCGAGTGTAAGGGAAGGATCGAGTTGTTGCGCCTGCTCACGATTAAGAATTTCCGTTTTTATACCCAGAGCATCGGCTTTATGAGCGATTTCTATTTCTTCTTCAAAAATCTTTTTTGATCGGGTATACATCACCAGGCCTTTTTCTTTAAAGCCAACAGGAGGTTGTTCTTCTGCATGAAATTGTGTGTAAAGTTTTCGTGATTCCACACCCAAATTCCGCAACGACTGCATAGGGGCAGATAAATCACGCTTCGAAGCTTTGTAAAATAACCACAGCCAGTGGAATAAATCCATGCCGGGTGAAGGGTGAACAGAAAAGGGACTTTTGGATTTAAACATCCATTTTAATCCCTTTGCGATAACTCCGGGGGCGGCTAAAGGAATGAAATGGCTGGGAACAATCATTCCGGCATTGCCGGTAGAGGCTCCTGAAGGCCGATCTTTTTTGTCGAGAATAACTACTTCATAACCTTTTTTATTCAGGTAATAGGCAGAAAACATTCCAATGATTCCGGAGCCGATTACAACAACTTTTTTCATCAAATTAAATTTATTAAATCACCTGAAATCCATGGGCATATGGATCTTCATCGTCTATTATAATCTGATTATATCCCGTGGTTATGGCCCAGCCCTCGATGGATGGTATGATTCCTTTTTTCTCCCCGACGAGTACTTCTTCTTCAATAACGCCTTTAAATACGGAACCAATAATACTTTCATGAATAAAGGGCTCACCTTTTTTCAGGAGTCCTTTGCTATACCATTGAGCCATTCGAGCAGAGGTGCCTGTCCCACAGGGAGAGCGGTCTATGGCTTTGTCGCCGTAAAACACTGCATTTCGGGCGGTAGAAGTTTCATTTAGAGGAGCGCCGGCCCAAAGGATATGGCTGCAACCTTTTATCCGGGAATCATTAACATGGGCAAACTCATATTGTTCGTTCAACTGCCTTCTGATTTTTCTACTCATCCCAATTAATTGATCCGCTGTGTAATGTTCTAGCCCTGCAAAGGATTCCTGCACATCAATGATAGCATAAAAATTTCCACCATAAGCCACATCAATGTATAGTGTGCCCAAAT
>JAOUKJ010000726.1 GCA_029882675.1 Cyclobacteriaceae bacterium | reverse complement strand
TTATGTCATTAGGTTTTTATATGCGCTGGGCAGGCAACAAGAAGATCAAATAAGCACGGACTTCCCGAACAGCATTGAAACTTCACCAAAATTTTTCTCTTTGTATTTAATGCATACATCTCAAATATTATCCGCTTGAACTAAATGGTTCCTTTGAGGCTCTAATTTAGCTTGTTAAAAAACATTGTTCAAATCATGTCTGCCAATTTTCGTCCTTATTCCCCCAAACTTCCCAATGGCCTGACCATCCGGCGGTTTGATCTTTACTTAAATTCTTATACATTTAATATTCATTCAATGATGTAACGAAAAAAACACAAACTATGAGCAGACATTTTATCCCTGTCATCATTTTATTAGCGGCTTCAGTCCTGTTTTTGTCACTCGATGACCAATCTCCTGTAAAAAAGGTTAGAATCACCCAGGAGGACTCCCTGGCTGCCTTAAACAAAAAGCATGTTGACCAGGTAATGCGTTGGCTGGGCGACCGGGCCAAATTACCCGCTGAAGAAGTATTTAAAGATATTGAAATTTTCAGAGGACGCACAGCCGAAGAGATGATCGACATCATGGATCGGAGATACCGAAGCACACTGGGCGTGTCCTGTGCCCATTGCCATGATCCCTTCGATTGGGCCTCAAATGAAAAACCTGAAAAAGAAGTTACCCGGGCCATGGTAGCATTCACTCAAAAAATAAATAACGACCTGCTGGCCAATATGCAGGGATTAAAATCTGAAAACCCCAGGGTAAGGTGTAGTACCTGCCACCGGGGAAATGCAAAGCCATAGCTTACTTGTCCATTTTATGAAAAAACCTTCTTCATTTATAATCTCCCTGACCTTTATCCTAATGGCCGGTTGTGCACCCAAACAAAATCCGGCAGAAGAACCACAAAAAGAATTCCCACAGGGCTCATTTGGTCATGCCCTGAACTTTCTGAAACAGTACCATGACGACCTCATCGTGCTCAATAGTCCTGACAGTCAGGCTATGCTGGTGGTGACTCCTGCCTATCAGGGCCGGGTGATGACCTCCACTGCCCGGGGTTTGGAAGGCAACAGCTATGGTTGGGTCAATTATGACCTGATAGCTTCCGGTGAATTCGAACAGCACATCAATGTATTCGGTGGCGAAGACCGTTTCTGGATCGGGCCGGAAGGCGGCCAGTTTTCCGTGTTCTTTAAAGAAGAAGCGCCCTTTGACTTCGACAACTGGTTTACCCCCGCAGCCATTGATACCGAACCCTGGGAAATGACAGAGCACACCGGACAAGAGGCCCGATTCACCAAAGACTTCACGGTGACCAACTACGCAGGGCATTCCCTTGCCTTACACATTGACAGGAACATCAGATTAATGGGGCAGGAGAAGGTAAAGGAACGTTTAGGTATTGACCTGCCTGAAAAAACAGGATTTGTGGGCTTTGAATCGGAAAACATCATGACCAATGTTGGTGAAAACGCCTGGACAAGGGAGACGGGCATGCCCTCTATCTGGATTTTAGGAATGTACAATCCTACTGAAAAAACCATCATTTTCGCCCCCATAATGCAGGATACCCTTGATGGTAAAAGTGTCACTGATGATTATTTCGGAAAGGTACCTGAAGACAGGCTCAGTGTGACAGATGACATGGTATATTTTAAGGCAGACGGAAAAAAGCGCAGTAAAATAGGCATGCCCTGGGGAGTAGCCACAGAGTTCATCGCGTCCTATTCTCCCGAGATGAATCTCCTTACCATTGTGCAAATATCCCTCCCCGCTGAACGTCAGGATTATGTAAATTCGCTATGGAAACTTCAGGACGATCCTTTTAACGGAGATGTCATAAACTCCTATAACGACGGCCCCCTGGAAAACGGCGACCAGATGGGACCTTTTTATGAGCTGGAAAGCTCTTCCCCTGCTGCTGCACTCCCTCCCGCAGGTTCGTTGACACACATACACAGCACCTTTCATTTTCAGGGCGAAACAGAAAGCCTGAATATAATTTGTCTGAAGTTGTTTGGCAAAAGTATTGAAGAACTTGAGATAAAGTAGAACGAAAAACACATCGCTTAATAAATATTTTTTCCGCCTGTCAGACAACATCCTCGCACCTGGCAAACGACACTAACATGATCCTTTTTAATCAATTTGCTT
>JAOUKJ010000725.1 GCA_029882675.1 Cyclobacteriaceae bacterium | reverse complement strand
GGATATGTCGTGCTGGTGCCGGACAATTTTACGTTTGGCAGCCGCAGGGTGTATTATCAGGATGTTGACTATATCCGTTATGGTGCCTGCAATGTGGAGGGCAGGACAGATGAAAATCCGGAATCCTCCGAAAATATTAACGCCTATAATCAATGGGCAGGGGAGCATGAACATATTATGTCCAAATCGTTGTTTTGTGGGGGTACTACCTGGCCCGGCGTATTACTGGCCGAAGACCAAAGGGCCCTGGATGTGCTTTGTGCCCGTAAGGATGTGGACGTTGATAATGTAGGCTGTTCAGGCCTTTCTGGCGGGGGGCTGCGCACAGTCTATCTCGCCGGTCTCGATCATCGGGTGAAATGTGCTGTGGGCGTGGGATTTATGACGACCTGGGATGATTTCCTACTCTATCGTTCGTTCAATCATACCTGGATGACCTATACACCCTTGTTGCCCCGGGAGATGGACTTTCCCGAAATTATAGGCCTTCGTGTGCCCTTGCCGACCATGATATTAAATAACTCGGAAGACCAGTTGTTTACTCCACCTGAAATGAAGAAGGCGGAAAAAATACTTCGTGAGCTCTTTGACAAAGCCGGGGCATCGGAAAAACTGGAGGTCAACTTTTACCCGGGCCCACATAAGTACGATGCCAAAATGCAGGCAGATGCGTTCCGGTGGTTTGACCGCTGGCTGAAAGGGTAACCATTAGTGATTAATCGATATCCGCTCCCCGCACTCCATTATCTTATACCTTACCTCCTCACTTTGGGCTATCTTCTCAAAATCCTTTGGGTCGGCCGTGTTGAAGGTAAACATATCATAATGGCAGGGGACTGTCATACGGGCGTTGATTTCTTTTGAAACCTGCACGGCCTGTTGAGCATTGAGGTTGCCGGCCACCTTCCTTTTCGGGTCACGCCCATTGATGGGCAGCAGGGCCAGGTCAAATGTGCCAAAAACCTTCAACTGTTCTACAATATCATCGTGATAGAGGGTGTCTCCACTGTGATAAATAGAATAGGAGCCAAACTGAACAACATACCCCATATACAGGCAATGTCCCGCATCGTCCCGGTCGAGTGCCTCATGTGCAGCGGGAACACCAGTGATGGTAAAACCAGCTATGGTTATTTTTTCACGATCGTTGAGGCCCGTTGGAAATTCAGGGGCTGTCTGTACCCGGTTGGCAACAAAGTCACGGTTGGCTTCCGGAATAATAAAACGAATATTGGGATTGGCTTTGATCAGTGGGATGAGTGTCTCTCCATCCAGGTGGTCGGTATGGTTGTGACTGGAGGTGACAATGTCTATGAAGTCCAGTTTGGCAGGATCCACCACCAGCTCGGTCATGCGAGTATGGGGCTTTTCAGTCCGGGCATATTTCTTGGTGAGTGAGTCGGAGAGGTAGGGGTCCAGAAGCAGGTGTTTGCCTTGCCACTGCACGAGGAAACCACTTTGCCCCAGCCACCAGAGGTGAAACCCGCTTTTGTCACCGGCCGCCTCCCTGATGTCGTTGAGAAGGGCCTGGTCTTTTAATTTTGGTTTGATCAGTCCCATTTTCTTAGAGGCTTTTTCTAACATTCCTTGCTCCTGCTACCATGTTATGCAATTTTTTACGGGCTGCCCACCGGGCCGTCTGACTCAGTCCGCAGTCAGGGGCCACATGAAGTTTGTCAGCTGGTATGTGTTTGAGGCATAGTTTTATCCGGTCTTCGATGTCCTTTACCGATTCGATATAATAACTCTTCACGTCTACAATGCCTACGGCCACGTCCATGTGCTTTGCAAATTCGGCAGCGAGTTCTATTTCGGCAAACTCCCGGTTGGCCATCTCCACATGTACCTCATCCACTTTAAAGTCCAGAAAATCGGGGAGCATGGGCGCAATGCGGCGGTATCCCACAGCATGTCCTTTAAAATTGCCAAAACAGAGGTGGGTTGTAAGTCTGCATTTGCCCACAACGGGCTCTACGGTGCGGTTAAATATATCGACAAACCGTTTGGTATCTTCTTTAAAAGCATAACAACTCATTGAAGGCTCATCCAGGGTGATTTCCTCACAACCCGCTTCAACGAGTTTCTCCATTTCATTACGTACCAGGGGAAGCAGGGCCTCTGTTATGGCGAATCGGTCGGCATACTGG
>JAOUKJ010000149.1 GCA_029882675.1 Cyclobacteriaceae bacterium | reverse complement strand
TCCTCGATTCGGGCGGGGTGAATCCGACCATCCTGTACCAGCCTATGGAGCGACAAACGGGCCACTTCTCTTCGTACCGGGTCAAAACCTGATATGATGATGGCTTCAGGGGTATCATCAACAATGATCTCCACGCCTGTAGCTGCTTCGAGTGCTCTTATATTCCGGCCTTCACGACCAATTATTTTCCCCTTGATATCATCACTTTCAATGTTAAACACTGAAACACAATTCTCAATGGCATGCTCGGTAGCCGTTCGCTGAATTGTTTGGAGCACCACTTTTTTGGCTTCTTTATTGGCCGTTAGTTTTGCCTCCTCCATAATATCCTTGATGAGTGATGAGGCTTTGCTTTCGGCTTCATGCTTCAATGATTCCACCAGCTGTTCGCGGGCTTCATCAGCCGTAAGGTTGGATATCTTCTCCAGGATGTTTACTTTCTGCTCATTGAACTTGTCAAGGTCTTCCTTTTTTTTGTTTACGACTTCCAACTGCGCCGTTAGTTTTTCACGCAGGGAGGATACTTCATTCTCCTTGCGCTTTATACTTTCAAGTTCTTTGGAAATGGTCTGCTCGCGTTGTTTTATGCGATTTTCATTACTGATAATCTGACCTTTTTTCTTTGAGGCTTCTTCCTCAAATTCGGCTTTCAATTTTAAAAATTTCTCTTTAGCCGCCAGGATTTTATCTTTTTTGATATTTTCACCTTCTTTTTCGGCCTCTTCAATAATTCTTTTCGCCTTTTCCTCGACCTCTTCTTCCTTCTTCTTAACCTTACCTGAAGTTATAATTCTACCAACGATTAAACCTACCAGTAAGCCTCCGGCTCCGATAAGCACAAATGTTAATAATGATTCCATATACTTTTGTTTAAGCCTCAAATGAGGCAATGAAAAAATTCAAAAGCATTGGAATGGAAATGCCTGGAGCTAATTGTTGAGTGCTTCTTCGATATCGGAATTCATTTGTGATAATACCGTTTGCAGATTACTTACATCTAAACTTTCCGCCCTCAGTTTTTTCATCATACCATCAAATGCGACCATCGCTAAAAGATCCTGCTTATCATCAATGCCAAATTGATTTTTGTAGGCATTAATCTTCTCGTTCACCATACTGGCCGCCTCTCTCACTTTTCCTTCCTCCTCAGGTTTTACCTTCATTGGGTACTCCCTGTTTGCTATTTTCAATCGAATCGAGAGTTCGTCCATAATTCAACAGGATCTTTAGTATTTATTTTATCTGCTCAAGTGAGCAATGCATTCATCTATTTCCTGGATATTTCTATCTATCCTTTGTTTTAGCTCTTCCGCATCTTTTCCTCCTATTTCAATGCTACCTACAATGTTAGTGATTTTACTTTTATTTTGAAAGTCTTTTATGATCTCTTCTTTTTCACGCATCAAAACTTTCAATTCTTCTATTTCTTTTTTCGTATCCCTGAGCTCTTTTCTCGCGGTTTCAAGCGCGATCAATAAGGTTTGAACATTACGTTGAAGTAACTCAATAAGTTTTGTCAATGGTGTTACCATGTCATTACTTTCTGATTAAAGCATTCATTTGTGTTTCAAAGGATCGCATTAATTTAGCCATTGTTTTGTCAATTACCTTATCGGTAAGTGTTTTTTCTTTATCCTGCAAGATGAAGGTTATGGCATAGGCCTTTTTGTTCTGTTCAATTTTATCTCCCTCATATACATCAAAGACATCCATTCTCTTCAGTAATCCCTGACTGCTCTTCAATGCCATATTTTTCACTTCTTCGTAGGAACGCGCTTTATCCAGAACCAGCGAAAGGTCTCTTTTCACCTCCGGAAATTTAGGCACTTCCTGATAAGTAATTTCAGAAGCACTGAGTTCGGATAGGTAATCCCAAAACAGCTCAGCATAGTACACTTCCTGCTTTATCTCCAGCAAAAGGCTTGTTTCACGTTTCACCTTACCCAACACCGCTACTACCTTGTTGTTTATTTGTAATTCCAGTTTATTTTCCCACGGACCTTCGGTTGTTACCACCCTGGATTCAATCGGCCTGGGAGTGATCTTCTCAATTACACTTCTCACCACCGAAGACAGGTGAAAAAAAGTGGCCGGTGCAGATTTACTATGCCAGTTGCCGGGATCGGCATGGCCTGTCATCAATATGCCCAGTTGTTTTTGCTCACCATAACCCTTCCCGGTTTTAAAATAAACCTTTCCAATTTCAAAAAGTTTAAGGTCGCGCTGCTTATGACTGATATTATAAGCTGCTACTTCCATCATGGTATAAAGGAGTCGTTGACGCATCACCTCCAAATCTTCACTGAGCTTATTTATGATTTTCACATTGCCCTGGGGATTGAGCAAGCCATCCTTTTCAGCGTATTCGGGCTTTGTCAGGGAGTTGGTTATGATCTCATAAAATCCATTGGCTACCAGGGCGGACGTCACCGCCTGCTGCACCTTGTCAGGATCTTTTTCCGGAAACTTCGCCATAAAGTCTGAGCTTGTATGTTCCGGAACAGGAATATTATTGAATCCATAGATACGTAAAATTTCCTCAATGACATCGGCTTCCCGGGTTACATCACTGCGGTATGCGGGTACAACCGCCGTAAAATCAGTTGCAGTATTGTTTTCTACTTTGACATCCAGCCTGGTGAGTATACGCTCTATAATTTTTCTGTCTATTTTTTCACCAATAAGCCGATCAATATGGGCATACTTCATAGCCACCTTCCGGGATGGAATTTTTTCGGGATAGATGTCCTTTACCGCTGAAGATATCTGCCCTCCTGCCACTTCCTTGATCAGCATGGCCGCCCGTTTCAGCGCTGTCACAGTGATATCCGGATCCGTCCCCCTTTCAAAACGGAATGAGGCGTCTGTTTTCAAGCCGTGGTGCTGAGCCGTACGTCGAATATAATCAGGAGAAAAATAAGCACTTTCAAGAAAAATATTTTTTGTTGATTCCTTCACGCCCGATTTAATCCCACCAAACACACCCGCAATACACATTCCTTCCGACTCATTACATATCATCAGGTCATGCGCCTTTAGTTTGCGTTCCACTTCATCGAGGGTTGTAAAAGTGGCTCCATCAGGCAGTGATTTCACAATCACCTGATTCCCTGTTACTTCATCCGCATCAAAGGCATGCAATGGCTGACCCATTTCATGAAGCACAAAATTGGTAATATCCACCACATTATTAATCGGATTCAACCCAATCGCCAGCAATTTATCTTTTATCCACTGAGGCGATTCACCCACAGTAATCCCTGATATTGTCAGGCCGGAATACCGGGGGCATGCTTCCTGATTTTCAACGATTACATCAATATCCAGGTTCTGATTGTCTACGGAAAACTTGCCCTGATCAGGCCATCTAACCGGATGTCCTGTAACGGCATGTAAATCTCTTGCCACACCAATATGGGAGGTAGCATCACCCCTGTTGGGTGTCAGTCCGATTTCAAAAACAATATCATCAGAAATGTTAAAATGTACGGTGGCCGGGGTACCATTGGGCAAATCCGTATCCAAAACCATGATCCCATCATGATTGTCACCCAAACCTATTTCATCTTCAGCACATATCATGCCCATCGACACTTCCCCACGGATCTTTGCTTTGCCAATCTGAAAAGGCGCATGATCGAGTGGATAAATAGTAGTACCCACTTTCGCAACTACTACTTTTTGTCCGGCAGCTACATTTGGCGCACCACAAACAATGGGTACCGTTTCCCCATTCCCGATATCCACCTGCGTCACCGACAATTTATCCGCATTAGGGTGCTGGTTACAGGCTAAAACCTCACCGACTACAAGTCCTTTCAGCCCTCCTGTTATGGTTTCAAAAACCGCTGTTTTCTCGACTTCCAATCCTGTTGCAGTCAATATCTCTGCAATTTCTTCCGGTTCCTGGTTTATATCAATATATTCCTTAAGCCAGCTAAATGATATACGCATGCTCTTTTTATTTTTAAGAAGACAAAATTAACGGATAATCCCTTAAAGCCCCGATTTAAGTTCAGTTTTTGTAGTTTTTTTCACCTGCCCTGACTGGAACAGGCAGCTTATTATTACGAGGGGGGATCGGACAACTAAATTTATCACTGTATGCACAGTATGGATTGTATGCAAAGTTAAAATCCAACAGGATGGCGTCATCTGTTGGCAACCGGACATTCAGGTACCTTCCCGCCCCATAAGTTTCTTCGCCGGTGGTCTGATCGGTAAAACCCAGAAAAAGTTCAGCAGGCATGTTTCCAAACTCGGCCGATTGATAAATAGTCAGGCGACACACCTGTCCATCAAGTGTAAACTCAGCCACTCCAAATTCCCTGAAGGGCCTTTTTTTTCCATCTGATGTAGGTATTTCAATACGACTGACATCTACTGACCTTTCAAAGTGGGCCTGAATCCGGTATTTTTCATCCGCCGGAAAATAGCTTACACCTTCCACCGCTTCCACCTGACCGGCGAAGGGAGATCCCGGATCATTCCGCAGAAAAAAAGCCTGCTCATCCCGACCACGCCTGACCTCTCCCTCAAAATCAACTGAAGAATCATTACAGGAAAACAAAAAAAGAAGCAGGACGTAGTACGGCCATTTTAATTTTCCACAAATCACCAATCCCTTTTGAGCTATTCCATTTATCATACTAATATAATTACGCCACATGATTAAAGTAAACTATTATCTGAAAAGCTAAAATACGCATGATTGGTGAAAATAATATGATCCATCACCAAAACATCCATAATCTTACCTGCTTCCACCATTTTCCTGGTAAGTGCTACATCTTCTTTGCTTGGGCGCAGGTTTCCTGAGGGGTGGTTATGTATAAGAATTATACCACTGGCCAGGTTTTCGAGGGCTTCTTTAAAAACAAGCCGCGTATCAGCCACCGTACCTGCTAAGCCACCGGAACTAAGGAAGTATTTTTTCTCCACCCGGTTGGCGCGGTTTAATAGTATAATCCAGAATTCTTCATGTTCAAGGTCCTGCAATTCACCTTGCATCAATTCATAGGCGTCTCTGGAATGTTTGATTTTTTTCTTTTCCTGAACAAAAGCCGCCCGGTGTCTGCGTCCTAACTCCAGCGCACTTATGATATTAATTGCCCTAACCATTCCTACTCCCTTAAATTTCCTAAGGTCGGCCACATTCATACGTGCCAATCGGTGCAGGTCATTACCTGCCGCATTTAAAATATTGCGTGCAACATCCACGGCACTGAGGGAACGCGTACCTGATCCCAACAAAATCGCGATCAGCTCTACGTCTGAAAGCGCACTCCTGCCCTTGGAAAGCAATTTCTCCCGCGGCCTGTCATTTTCGGCCCAGTGCTTAATTCCAATATTGGGCAAGTAATCTTTCACCCTTAATTATAAAATAAAAATGCCTTATCTCAAAGAGATAAGGCATAAATATTATGTGTTATTTTATATAACCCGCTGAATTACAAAGAATTAACGAATTTGGTCAGTTTTGATTTCTGATTAGAAGCTTTGTTCTTATGGATAATATTATTCTTAGCAAGTTTATCCAACATACTCAAAACTTCTTTTAGCAGTGTTTCTGCTTCAGTTTTATCTGTTGTTGTTTTTAATTTTTTCACAAACGTACGAGTCGTTTTATGCTGATAACGATTGCGCAGCCTCTTTGCTTCGTTACTTCTTATTCTTTTTAATGCTGACTTATGATTTGCCATTTTAAAATCTGTCCTTTAAATTGAGCTTGCAAAGGTAAAAGTAATAATCGTAATATCAAAAACACCTGAAAAAGAATTTAAAAATAGTAATACTCATGGCGTGCATGTTCTCTATTTTCGCCTTATTTACTCAAAGTAGGCGCGAAAATACATGGGGATTTTTTGCGCACAAAAAAATTAACAGGATTTCTGTGTTCACTCTGCCCACCGGAATGTTCGGATTTTACAAGACAAACCTGGAATATGTAGAAACGAATGCCGTAAATCCGGATAAGCGCCGATACCTGGTAGAAGCGGAAGGCCAACGACATTACTTTGACTACGATGCCTATCCCGATTCGCTTACAGCGGTCATGCCTATACCATGGCATCAGGTAAAAGCGCTTTTTTCTGAAAATTTTTTTAAAGAAAACGGAACTTTACCCTGGCATGTACATGCGATGTACTACCAGTTACGCAAGGCCTTTAGTGAAAAAAATGCCGCTCAAATATTAAGGCTTTCTTCCGATGTGGGTCATTATCTCAGCGATGCGAACGTACCGCTGCATACAACCGCCAATTACAATGGTCAACTTACGGGCCAGCATGGCATTCACGGCTTCTGGGAATCCCGCCTGCCCGAGTTATTTTTCGAAGATTATAATTTATTTACCGGGAAAGCCGTCTATCTGGACGATCCATCTGCAACCGTTTGGAAACATATTAAATTAGCCAATGCCGCCGTTGATTCTGTATTGTTATTTGAAAAGGAACTCTCTTCCCACACCTCATCCGATGAAAAATACAGCTATGAAAAAAGAGGCAACGCCAATGTGAGGACTTATTCCAGGGAATATTCAAAAGCCTATCACGATATGCTACATGGCATGGTTGAGCGACAAATGAGACGTGCAATTAAACTGACAGGCAGCTTCTGGTACACCTGCTGGGTGGATGCCGGCATGCCCAATCTGGATAATCTGACAGAAGAACCTGTGGAAGAGCCAGACAGCCTGGATCAAAGAAAAACCATAAAGGTATTCAGGCCGCATGAACATTAGCGCTATCTAAAATCCCCAATCGTCTTTTAGGCATGAAGCAATCCGGGCATATATTAAAGCAATAAATTACCCAAAACGCGGGCAGGATAACTATACAGACCGTGCATTATTTAAAAGGACTGCCTGTTATACACTAGAAATCATCGTCCTCATTATCATCTGTTTCTTCAGGCGTTGGCGGAGGAACTTCTTCCTGTTCTTCTCCTTTTTTCTTTCCTTTAAGCCGGTTGAACATGCCTGATTTTTCAGCCCCATCTTCCCCATCATCAACGACATCCTCTTCCGTATCATCCGGGGCATCATCACCCTCTTCGAGTTCCTCCTCCTTGTTTTTCTTTCCAAATATTCGCTTAAAGAATCCTTTTTTTCCTTCTTCTTTATCGGCTTCCAGTTTCTGATAAGCCCCTCCTTCCTCCAGGGCTTGACGCACATCGGGCAATATCAGTATCTTCCTGAAGTAGTACATATAATTCTCCTGCTCAACATTAAAGCCCGGGCCAATCAAGCCCGGGTGAAGTGTAATGCTATCCATGGCCACCGAATCAACAACATCCATTTCGGCTCGCATTTGATCATCACCCGTAAATTTGAGGGAATCCGGAATTACCGGATAGATGGGCAACATTTCAATGGTACGGAAACTGGCCAGTGTTTTTCTATATGAACTTGGTTCTATTAAAAGGAATTTATTTTTACTTACTTCGTAAATTTTTGGGGTGTCATTCACAAAATAACTGAACTTCTTGCGCAATGCAGCCGTATCGTACACAAAGGCACTCTGATAGGCCGGACATACCTTTTGTGACACATTACATGAAGCTAGTAATGCCACATAGCCCAGTAAAAGCATTGCCTTCAGTAAGATGACTGAAGGCGTTATTTGTTCTTTGCGTTTATCAAACATACCCTACCTGCAAGAGGTTAAGCCTGCAAAATAAGTCTTTATAATGGTAAATGTAAAATAATAAATCGATATATTGAAAAAATCAAAACATCAAACACCCCTAAAAACAGCATATTAACATCTCCCTGAACAACAAATCAAAAGGATTTTTGTTTATTTTTTCTGAATAAACCCTATCTTACATTAACCCTTTTATCTTTTCCAACTCTTCTTTTTCCTTTTTGCCCAACCCGGCACAAATCAAATCATAAGAGTGATCAATAAATGAAAAAAGTAATTTATCAGGCAATGCGCCATCAACCCGTACCGTATTCCAGTGTTGTTTGTTCATATGGTACCCCGGCATCACTTCCGGGTATTGCTCCCGGAGAAGGATAGCTCTTTCAGGATCGCATTTTACATTAAAGCTTGTAAACACATCAATATCTGCGAGGGCGTACATTTTTCCCATCACTTTAAACACCAGTGTTTTCTCATCAAAAGGAAATCCTTCGGTTACACCTGGTTTAGCCAGGCAATAGTCTCTGTAGTTTTCAACATTCATTTCACGAACTGATCATAATGCCTGATGATGGCCAAAGCACATACCATTGTTGTGTCTTTCTTCATAACATCTCTTTAGAATTAATCAGGCTAAAATAAGCGTCTAAATATAAGGAAAATAATGGCCAGCAAAAAGATGACGATAGAGATTCGGTTTATCCCGTGCATCACCTTAATGTTAAAGTTTGAGGGGCGGTCTTTCTTTTTTCTGAAAAAGTAGAAAAAGAGATCACCCAAACCAAAATAGTGACCAACTGTATTCCTTTTTCCTTCCGGGGTATTTTCTTTTTTATCCTGCTCCATCGTTTTCATTGTTTTGAGGTTCGCGCCAGTTTCCATCTGCTTTAATAATTTCTATGAGTTCGTCCACGGCCCCATCGGCTTGCACTTTTCGCTTTACTATATTTTGTCCCCTGTACAGCGTAATCACTCCTTTTCCGG
>JAOUKJ010000724.1 GCA_029882675.1 Cyclobacteriaceae bacterium | reverse complement strand
AAGTGACAATCAATAAATTTTTGTAGACGATGCCGGGCGTGGTCACCTCCACATCGGTTTTCGAGGCATTGGTGTCCAGATTTTCTCGCAGGTCTATGTGTCCGCCGTTGCCGAAAGATTCAATCAACTTTCCCGTTTTGGCTTCCAAGGCATATACCCGGTTCTTTACAAATAGGAATATCCTTTTGTCCTGTCCATCCTCCCAGAATGTCACTCCCCTGTTTCGACCTTTTAGGGGGGTGTTGTTTTCATTATGCTCCGCCGAGTTAAACACCCATAATTCCTCCCCGGTGGTTGGATCCAAGGCTACGGCGTTCAGGAAAAAGGTGGAGAAATACATTATGCCATCAACCACTATCGGGTTGCATTGCATTGAGGAAGATTCCGTAAAATCATCCGTATGGTATTCCCACAAGGGCTTTAACTTATGTACATTGGCACCGTGTATTTGGGCCAGTTCAGAGTATTGGTTTGCTTTTTTATCCCCGCGGTATATTCCCCATTCCGTATAATTGTCAAGCCTGTCTGGTTGAATATTGGTCTCTTTATCTTCTAAATTGGTTTGTTCATCCTTGTTGACGGGATTACTGCATGCCAGATTAATCAATAAGAAGAATAAAATGGCTTTGGAAGGCTGTATTTGGATAAGGTTTCTCATGGTAATGCAATATCGCGGATTTTAGATAAAATAGTAATGATTGAATGATAATGTCATCTGATTTCACATTGATTGGTTATTGGCACAGGGATATTTTCTGTATTTATTCACGAAAATTTGTAATAATTAATTTAATTTACCGTCAGGACTAGCGAGGTGTTTAAACTTTCATTTTTTTATTAATAATTAATCTTAGAGTCATGGAAAGGTGCAAAAAATGTTTGAGCCATGCGGTTTGACTCTATTTTAATTATTACCTATGGCAGAAGCGGATCAACGCTGCTGCAGGGAGTGTTGAATTCAATAGAGGGTTGTGTGGTACGAGGCGAGAACAATAACTTTTGCCACCACCTGTACCATGCCTATAACGCCTTGTTGCAAACCAATTACCATGGGAACGAAAACTCCCGATCCGCCTGGTATGGAGGAAATTTGTATGACAAGGATTTTTTCCTTGGTCAGGCCGAAGGTCTTTTGCGTACGATGCTAAAAGGAAATGAAGGCGATAATATAAAATGTTATGGATTTAAAGAGATAAGATACAATCCCGAGGAGGTCCATAACCTTGGTGATTACTTGAATTTCCTGTCGAAGATTTTTCCCAATGTTGCGTTTATCTTCAATACAAGAAACCTTGAGGATGTGGTAAAGAGCAAATGGTGGGCCTTGAGGGACAAGGAGGAAGTGATGGCGCTCTTGAAAGAGACAGAATTGAATTTTTTTGATTTCATAGCCAGAAATAGAGATAACAGCTTTCACATAACATACGAGGATGTGATTGGCAAATCGGATAAACTGTTGGAGATGCATGAGTTTTTGGAGGTCAACTACACTGAGGAGGCGATTGACGCGGTGCTGGCGACAATGCATAGCTTTTAACCTACAATAAATGGAGATTGTTGAAAGGAGCCCTGAAACGGTACGCTGTTTGTAAACTAATATCCATTAGTATGGAGCAATTATCACCAATTTATATACCATGTTGAAATTTGCGGGATTTGTCATTCTGATTTTCATTCTGACGACGCTAACCCAAACAGGCGGGTTGATTCTTTTATGTTGCATACCCTTGTTTAGAAGGGTGGACAGGCATGTAAAGGATGACATAAAAAGAAAGGCGTTAAAACTATCATTGTTTATTGCCGCCTACCTCTTGGCGTCAGTCACGATTTTACCCCTGTCCGCCAGGCAGTTTGGCCGTGTGCCTCTACCGGTTTTTAGCAATGACCAATTACGCCCACTAAACATTTTCACCTGTGTTCTGAACAGGCATTATGTAAGCCCACGACTACTGAGGGCAACGGAAAGTGTGGCTGAGGAACTTGAAAAGTTACAACCCGGTACAGTGCTCTCTTATCTGGATGCGGGATTTCCATTTATAAATGGTTTCCCCTTGTTGCCTCATCTGAGCCATGACGATGGAGAGAAGCTTGACATCGCATTAATGTATGCAAATAGCTTGACCAATGATCCAACACCCAATGATGCAC
>JAOUKJ010000148.1 GCA_029882675.1 Cyclobacteriaceae bacterium | reverse complement strand
ATCAGTCTCATGTCAAGTGGGACATGTTGTTGGTCGATGATGGCTGTCCGGAGGGAAGTGGCAGAATAGCTCAAGAGATCATAAAAACCAACAAATTACAGGATCAGGTCAAAGTTCTTTTTCTGGAAGATGCCATTCGTAGTGGCCTTGATGTTGTTGCTCCCTTAAAATCATGTAAAGAAAGTCAAAAAGGCGGATCGATACTTTATGGGATGTGGTACGCCAATGAACATTGCGATGTAAAGCCGGAAGACCATATCATACTTTATACCGACGCTGACCTGTCCACTCACCTGGGGCAAGCCGGCTTATTGATCGAACCCATTGTAAACGGGGATACTATTTGTACGCTGGGTTCACGAAGGGAATATAATTCCGGCGTAATAAAAACTGAAAAGAGAAATTATGAGGGCAGATTATTTATTTTTCTCTGGAAGAAAATAATCACTCCACTGCATTACATTACGGATACACAATGCGGATTTAAAGCATTTCGCGGAGACATTGTGCCTCAGATTATTTTCAACTCGCTGGAAAAGCAATTTGCTTTCGATATGGAAATACTCTTACGGACAGAACTGCTTCAACCCGGGTCTATTGTGAAAAGCGGAATTATTTGGATTGATAGTGCTGAAGAAACCACCACCTCTGATACTGACCGGTATCTGTATATGCTAAAGGCCATTGTGAAAATGTATGAGCAATATTTACCCAAAAACCCGGTGAGCGATTCATTTTCTCAACTCATCTCAATCATCGAACGGGATGACTGGGATATACTGATTAAGGCCATTCCCATTGAAATCACAAAAGGTGATGCCGTTTCTTTTGGTCACTTACAAAGTATTACGGCTCGTTATTTCAGGCATGTGCTCGAAACCAAAGGGTACCCGAATTATCAGATTTTTCAGGCTAAACATTGAACCTGGAATCCGCAGGCGGCTTTCATAAACATTAAATCATGTTTAAAATATAACCGAATACGCTTTTTTTACTCACTTATTCAAGTGCATCAAAAAAATGTATTTTAAATATTTTCTTTATTACCATTACCAAAAATACGCTTGCAGATTTTTGGTATTAATTGATTATTCCATCAACAAAATAGTAAGTCATTACCACCGAGCTTACAAGCTTAATGAATGTACCTGTTAAAAATCCGATAAAAGAACCCAAAGCTGCTCGAAATGCGACCTTACCTGTCTTTCCATACATCAATTCACCGGCAAAAGCCCCCAGAAAAGGGCCGATAATTATTCCAAAAGGCGGAAAAAAAATAATACCCAACAAAAGGCCAATTCCACTGCCATAAACACCGTATTTTGATCCTCCCAGCTTTTTTGTGCCAATAACGGGAATCACATAATCCAATGCCGTAACAGCGATGGTAATAAACAACCACAGCAGCAGAAAATTAGCATCGAAAGGTGGTTGATCCCTGAGCTGCAATAGCAATAACGCTACATAGTTAAAAGGCGGGCCAGGCAGAATAGGGACAAAACACCCAATAATACCGACCAGTGAAAGTCCGGCACCAACAATAATCCAAACAATTTCAACCCAGTCTATTTCTAAAATTTCCAAAATACAATAAGATTAAGTTTACAAAACAATTAATACCTTAAATCCGCAGGCGGTTATAAGGTATACATTTAAAAATGTGTTAAATATAACCGAATACGCCGTTTTTAATCTAAAGGTTACTCACCTATTCAAGTGCACCAAAAAAAATGTATTTTAAATGTTTTACCTCCCCCTGGGACGGGAAAACATTTTTTTCTTTAATACCTGCCCTCTTATTACAACACTTTAAAAAAATAAAAGAGATGAACAGGAAACCCAACCGGCAGTAATATACAATTTATTCCAATTGTGGTACTACACAAAAGTGTTTCAATGAACTACTCCGGGGCAGAGCCCCAAAGTATCAAATGGAGGTTTTTGCTTTTTCCGACCCGGCGGCTCTGGGAATTAAACCACTTTTTGATTAAAGCGCATAGCTCATTGTAATTGCTGTGGAAACAGGTTGTATATTTTTCGGTTAATCAAAAGTAACATTTCGTAAGTCAATTGTTCGGGGCTCGGCAAAAAACAAAAAAAAAGCCCGGCACAACGCCGGGCCTTAACTAAAACGTATTGAATCATTTAGTCCTTTAACGGAATGTATTTACTCATTTCCCCGTTTGAAACCCGGAAAGTAAATGGGCCATTCCAGGCCTTGGAAACATTATATATCCTTGAAAAAGCATTATAATCTTTGATCCTTTCCTTAAAGATTAAATCCTGCTGGTTGTTTAAAATCTCCACCGTTAAGGGCTTGTTGTTTTCACTTACAACCGCCAGGTTATACCTCTCCGAATCTCCTATTTCATAAATGGAAGTCTTCAATTCATATTTTTTAGGGGGCATCCAGGTATAATCAATTTCCTGAATAATGGTTCCCTCATCATCGGTAATTTCGATAATATACTTGCCGTTGTTAAGTTCACTAAAATTAAAAGGTAAAATAAAACCGGAAGTATTTCTCAGCGTTTTGCTGTTAATACGCTTCCCCCTTTCATTGATAATTGCGATTTTTACCTTCGATTGATGATCATTGACATATACCAATTTCATCAGTTTTCTGCCTTTCATGACAGCTACTTTTGCATCACTTGCATTTCCTTTTTCCGGTCCATTTTCTACACCTGCCATTGCAGCGAAAGAAAACACCATTGCCATTAATATTGTGGTTAATCTAATCATTTTATTTTGAGTTTTTCCTTTGCTTATACAGACTGCCTTTGCAGCTAAAAAGTTGCATAGTGTGTGTTTTAATAACATGAACGGAAGATAAAAAACATAAATGGCATAATAATCATGATGAAAATTTTATCAAAAACAAGGCAAAACAACGCAAATAACGCAATTTGGGGGATAACCATTTTATATCATCTTTTTCTTTGATGATGGAACATCCACTCCGTATTTTTGCAAACATGATCAAACAGCGCATATATATCTGGCTAATTGTAACCCTTTTATTGAGCAATTGTTATAATGTGAAAAAAGAAAACAAACCCTTCGCTCTATTAACCACTGAAATGCAAAATCAAAAATATAAGATTGCCACACTGGGTGCCGGATGTTTCTGGTGTGTAGAAACCATTTTCGAAGAACTCCAGGGAGTCATCTCAGTAGAATCAGGGTACATGGGCGGACACACTAAAAACCCCACCTATAAAGAGGTATGTACCGAAACCACCGGTCATGCGGAAGTGGCCAGAATCATTTATGACCCGGAAATCATTTCTTTTAAAGATATCCTGGAAGTTTTCTGGCAAACTCACGATCCGACCACACTCAACAAACAAGGGAATGATACTGGTACCCAGTACCGCTCAGCTGTATTTTATCATTCAGAAGAGCAAAAAGAAGAGGCCGAATTTTACAAAAACAAACTTGAAGAATCGGCCGTGTTTTCTAATCCCATTGTGACAGAAATTACCCCAGCCACCGATTATTATGTAGCGGAAGACTACCACCAAAATTATTACCAATTAAACAGTGAAGCGTCCTATTGCCAATATGTAATAAAACCAAAGGTTGAAAAGTTCAGAAAAGTATTTAAAGATAAATTAAAAGATGGAATTCAATAACGCTGTAATAGAACGGAGTCATAAGATCCCGGTCGTAGTAGATTTCTGGGCTCCCTGGTGTGGTCCCTGCCAGTTTCTGGGACCTGTCATTGAGGAACTGGCCGGGGAAGGCCAGGGAAAGTGGGAGCTCATCAAACTCAATACCGATGAAAATCAGGAGGTGAGCAGGGCCTATAAAATCAATAGCATTCCTGCGGTTAAAATGTTTTATAAAGGGGAAGTCATTGCAGAATTCACCGGTGCCCTCCCTAAGCATCAAATTGAAAAATGGCTGGATGATCACTTACCGGATAAAGATAAGGATTACCTCAAAGCGATGGTTCAACAATATGAAAGCGGTGACACCAATGGCTTGCTGGAAAAATTATCACTGTTTGTTGAAGCCCACCCTGAATATACAGAAGCCCGGGTGCTTCTGGCTAGAATGGTTGTGTTTGAGCAACCGGAGCTGGCTTTGGAATTGACAAAAGATATGAAACCGGATGTTCTATTAGCAGACTTGACGCAGCACATCATAGAAATAATAAGGCTTCTTGGGTTTAAATTACATGACGAGGATCCTACCGCACAACTACTGGCTGCATCAAATGGCTTTATCAGGGATGGAAAGCTGGACGAAGGCCTGGATGCATTAGTGAAGGCCGTAGCAGTGAACAAATCATATGAAAAGGATTTACCGCGCCTTGCGGTCATAGGTATTTTTAATGTACTGGGAGAGAAGCATGAATTGACCTTAAAATACCGAAAGAAGTTTAATATGGCTTTGTACTAAAAATCTTTCCCGCTCAAAGGCCTGAGGGATTACTTATCCTTATTATTAACCTTTTATCCGTTTGGTGAAACAATACGTACACTAAAACCGTTTTATTAATTATAGAAGCCAGAGCTTCTTCATACGTTTAGGTTTAGGTGAAAAAAAGCAAGGGGCACACGGCCCCTTCTTTTTTTATAATATTCTAAACCCTTCAAGGGTTTAGAACCCTTGAAGGGTTGTTGTTTAAAATTATTTAATCGCGAATCGAATAGAAACAGCAAATTCATCACCCCAATAGCCCTGATAACCTACCAGGTTAAATCCGGGTTTATAATCCAATTGAAAACAAATGGGGGCGTTAGGGATTGTAAATTCTAATCCTAAAATTCCATCTACCCCAATCACAGTGTGAGTCACATTATCATTCCACCAAGGGCTCGTTGAACCATCCCAAAAGCCGATATGCCCTCCGACACCCCAAAACCAGGACAGCCCGTTTACATCAGCAATGGCATAATCCATTTCATACAATGCTGTAATATTAAAACTGTTCCATCGTGTTGCAAGAATACCTTCAACTGCTGCCTTACCTCCAATAAAATGTTTTACAGTAAGACCGTTAGACAGCCCGCCACGAAAGCCAATCGCTGTCCTATAATTTTGTGCACTGCCGTCAGATAAACCAACTATCAACAACAATAGACCAATAAAGAATAATTTTTTCATTAATTAAATTTTTAAATGTTAAAGCTTAGGGCAAAGATATAAAAAGATTAGGCAGAATAATGCAAAGCTATTCTTAAAAATAAGAGGGGCACTCCAGCCCTTTATGCAAACTTGGTATCCGGTACCGGTAGTTGATCATGATTTCATGCGAACCTCCGGAATATTTTTGGATGTCAGAAGCTGTAATATCATAGGCATAGCCCACATGTAGATTTTCATTCAACTTCAGTTCAAACATCGTCACAAAGCCTTCAACAAGCCTGTACCCGACCCCCAGCCCCACGGCATCCTGATAAACAAAGTGGGTATTTAAATCAAAGCTCAACGGGGCACTTTCATGTACCCGGATCAATGCTGAGGGGATAAACTTAAATAAAGGAGAAATATCCCAGGTATTTCCCAGGCTCAAGTAATAGATTCTGTTCCGTTTGCTTTCACTTAAAACAGCCAGGGCACGATCTACGACCATACTATTCAGGAGATAGGGCACCGACAAACCGGCATAAAACTCCTTATTGGAGTAAAACAAACCCGTACCAAAGTTGGGATTTAAAGCTGACAGTACACCTGTAAAATTCGGATCGAGTGAACTTTTAAGGGTCAGGTCATCCCAATAGGTCTTTAAACTCTGCACTCCCGCCTGAAGGCCCATATTCAATTCACCCACAGGTAGCTTTAGCTTATATGAATAACTAAAATATACATTCTGGTCTACATGCGAACCGATCACATCGTGTGTAAGCAACAGCCCCAGTCCTATTTTATTTTGTGCAATGGTTGACTGGGCCGTGATGGTGGAAGTACTTGGGGCTCCGGGAAAATTCTGCCACTGGTTGCGGTGCATGGCCGTAGCGCTGAGTTGTACATGTGCCCCGGCATATGCCGGATTGATCATCAACTGATCAAACATATACATCGAATGTACCGGCGGGTGTTGTGCAAACACATGGCCTGCAAACAGTACCCCCAAAAAGGCAAAATATAGTTTAATGTTTTTCATTATCTCAGGAGTTCAAGGTAACCATAAGTTGGCTTAGTACCATCCATTTTGTCAATTATAAAGAAATAAGTACCATCTGGCACCTGATCACCGGTGAAATATATACCGTTTTTGCCAGTCCCGTCAAATATTTCATGGGCATTATCATAACCGCTGGCTTCATAAACCAATACCCCTGCCCTATTGAATATCTTCACATTATTGTCCGGGAACCTGGCTATACAATCAATGGTAAAGAAATCATTCTCGCCATCCCCATTAGGAGATACGCCCTGATAACCTGTGATGACCGTGCCGATCTCTACTGTTTCTGTCAGTACACAACCCATAGTCGTGGTGATGGTCACCTGGTATTCTCCATCAGCTATTTCGTACCACTGGCCACCCATATGATAGGTCTCGGTCATATCAGTCCTGTCGCCCAGATATTCCCATTCAATACTTTGTGCGGTAACACTTGCTTCATTTTTGATCTTGGCGCGCACAAATCCTGTTTTATATTCACACATTGATGGTCCGATATCATATTCCATAATGGGCAGCTCACGCATATCCAGTACTTCAATCACGGCCGCCTCAGAAACACAACCGGTGGTCAGGTCAGTCGCTGTTACCGCATAAGAACCTATGTCAAGGTCAAACACCCTTGGATAGACGCTTAACTCCGGGTCATTGGTCGAAGAGCCGGCATACCAGGTGAATGAATAATTAAGGGTTTCTCCTCCCACGGTTACATCTATGATACCATCCGGGTCAATACAATGCGTTCGGTGATTGATGACCACCGGATCGGGTGCAGGCGGGTAGTACCTTCCATCAGTCACTTCTTTTGTTTCAGTGATCACACAACCGGTAATATTATTGGTCACGCTTACTGTATATAAGCCCATTCCCACACCGATCAGCTTGTCTGTCACACTCAGCACCGTGCCGGTGGCATCCGTGCCCGCATGCCAGGTCACCGTATAATCTTTCAATGGCCTTCCACCATCCATTTCAACAGATATCTGGCCGTTTGGACGGGCCGGATCACAATTAACAAGTGGATTATCCAGTGTCACCACAACCTCGGGGAAGATAATATTTTCCAATACTTCTACCTCGTTATAAGAAACACACTGTGTGTTGTTGTCGGTTACCCGTACCGAATAATACCCTGCCGACAGCCCTGTAACGGTAGGCTGGTTGGCGTAATCCGGTGCAGCATTATAATTCGGGTTCAAACCATCCCACCAGTCGAAAGTGTAATCATAAGGGAACGGATAGTCCTGAATAGTCAGGAAATTACCTATGGCTGATCCATCGGGATTCACACAGTTCTGGTTATGGTCTTGCGTTGTTACAATAATGGGATAAAACTCCATACTCCGGTCTTCCATGATGTATAGCGCAGAAGCCGTACAACCGGTTACTGTATTTAATACCTCTACGGAATAGTCTCCCTTGCCCAGGCCGCCTGCGGTATAGGTTGTCGATATCACCGGCCCAGTCAGGTCAAGGGTGTTATACCAGGTGAACTGATAGATGGGATTTGTCACATCGGTAAACCCATCGCCAGTGGCCTCCAAAACGCCCACATAAGGATCGGAACAACTGATCTGCGGAATGGTCTCGTTAATCACTACCTTGGGATAAATGATGTCGGTATCATTGATCACTACCTCTTTGGGCAATGACTCACAACCCGTACTCAATGAGGTGACAAAAACAAAATAACTTCCCGCGATAATATTATCCAGGTTTGAAGTTGTCACGGCATTACCCAGGCTGTCTCTCATCAATGTCTCAGGTTTTACATCACTGTAGTACCAGGCATAGGTATAGTCGGTAAGCAAGGTCAGGGAATCTGTTACAGGCGCGCCACCTCCAATGGAAATGGATGTCACCTGTGCGCGGGCAGAAGGATTACAATCGATGGGATCAACAGTGAACACATCGATGATGTTCGGTTCTGCTTTAGGCTGATCTAATTTTACGGTAATGCCCTGTGTAAACACACATCCCGTCTCAGACACGTTGGTCACCGTTAAGATATAGTCCCCGTCTTTGGCGTTGGTGAGTGAACTGGTATTGGCATCATCTGTTTGTACCACATAGTTTGGCAGCGCTCCACCGTCCATTGTCCAGTCGTACTGGTACACGTCTGTCGTATCACCGTCAGCTTCGCGAACAACGGCTACCACCGTACCATTCGACAGGCTGTCCACGCAGGCAATATTGGGCGTGGCCGTAAGTTGCGCAATGGGATCCAGGTGTTTGTCCTGGATATTGATCCGGAAAGGAGGCGATTCACAGCCTGATCCCGGGGCATTGCCCGAATTTTTAACCGTGGTCACATAATAAGTACCTTCACCCAGGGTGGCATAGTTAGCAGTATCCAATACTGCAGCAGTGATCATGTCGCTGTTATCATCCACCAGCTCCTGACCGGGGGTGTAAGTATCCCTGTACCAGCGGAAGGTATAATCTGCCAGCGTGGATATAGGGGTTACGACGGTCACTTCAATACGACCATCGGGGTAACAGACCAGTTGATCCTGG
>JAOUKJ010000723.1 GCA_029882675.1 Cyclobacteriaceae bacterium | reverse complement strand
AAATGATTGAGGGATCAGCTGAAGATCAGGCCGCCAAAATTGTTGAAATATTAACCCAAAAAGGAGTAAAATGAGTGTATTCGTAATAGCAGAACATATAAAAGGTCAGATCGATGATACGACCTTTGAGATGATTGGCAAAGCTAAAGAGCTTGCTGGCGGATTGGGTGGTGATGTGACTGCCGTGATGCTGGGAAGTGGCCAAAAGGGCCTGGCCGACCAACTGGGTGGCGCTGATAAAGTAATTTATGTAGATGCCCCCGAACTGGCTGAGTTTAATCCCGAGGCCTATAGCAAAACTGTTTCAGCCCTGATTAGCGAACATCAGCCAAAATTGACGATGGTCGCCTCTTCTTCAATGGGAATGGAGATATCATGTGCAATATCAGTTGCTAATGACCTGGCCCTTGTTGCTTATGTGTCCGGACTTACAGCTGAAGGTGGAAATGTGGTGGCCATAAGCGCTCTTTATGGAGGTAAACTCAATGTGGAGTCAGCTTTTGGTGGTGGTAATTGTGTTGTTTCCGTCGTGCCCGGATCATTTCCTACCGATGCCGGAAAAGGTTCCGGAGCGAATATTACTGAGGCCTCAGCGCCTGACCTGAGTGGATTGTCTGTGAAGTTTAAACAACTGATCGAGCCTGATAGCAGTGATGTGGATATTACGGCACAGGATATACTTGTGAGTGTGGGTAGAGGTATCCAAAGTGATGAAAACCTGCCCATGGCGGAAGAACTCGCAGGTAAGCTGGGTGGAGCCGTTTCATGCTCCAGACCCATTGTGGATAATAAATGGCTGAATAAAACCCGACAGGTGGGTAAATCAGGACTTAAAGTAAAGCCTAAATGCTACCTGGCCCTGGGTATCAGTGGTGCCCCTGAGCACATTGAAGGGATGAAAGATGCTGAGTTAATTATAGCCATTAATTCAGATCCCAAAGCCCCGATATTTGACTATGCCCACTATGGTGTAGTAGGCGACCTGTTCGACATTATTCCTGCTTTAAACAGCAAACTATAGTGAAAAAAATGACTACTCCACTGCAAGTGGGGTAGTCATTAGTATTAACCTCAACCTACCTGAACTATGCTTGAAACCAGAGAAATTTTCCGGAATTTTCCGTTTGCCCTGCAGATCGCTTTTTATGTAGTGGCGTTTGGTACATTGGCCGTTTTTATTTTCGGTTTTTATAAAAGAATTAAAAAATATAAAAAAGGACGCGATGCCGGTCGATTTAATAACCTGGCCGGACGTTTTTTTAAGGCCCTGGCCACCATGGGCAGCAACTCAACCGTGATGAAAAGAGACAGCTATGCGGGAATTGCCCACTGGCTCATCTTCTGGGGATTTATTGTGTTGCTGATTGGTACGGCGCTGGTGGCCCTCGATCATGACTTTTTACGTTTTCTGGGAATACATCTGCTGAAAGGAAACTTCTACCTCGTGTTTTCCCTGGCACTGGATGTCTTTGGTCTGGCCTTCCTCGTAGGGCTGTTGATGATGATGTTCAGAAGGGCCAAAAAACCAGCCCAGCTGGATTATAGCCGCAGCGACCTGACTGCTGAGCAATATACCCGAAAAGGCTATTCATCGGATGATAAAATATTTCTTTGGCTGTTGTTTCTCATTGGGCTTACGGGCTTCCTGATTGAAGGGGTGCGTATTGCCGCTGACCGTCCGGCCTTTGAGGTCTGGTCGCCGGTGGGTTGGTACACGGCCAACCTGATTGATGCCCTGGGAATGACCGCATCTGCCAACTCCATACACCTGTACAGTTGGTGGCTACATGCCGTTTTGGTGATGGTATTTATCGCCTATATCCCTTACTCCAAAGCTATGCACATGCTGGTGGATTATGCCAACCTGATGTTCAAAGACGATCTGGCGGCCAAACGCCTGCCCAGGGTCAGTGAAGAGCAGATGGCGAACGGGATGGGGTACAAAACCATCGAAGATTTTACCTGGAAAGAACTGCTCGATTATGACTCATGTACAAAATGTGGACGGTGTCACATTGCCTGTCCGGCACAAGCTGCCGGTACGCCATTGTCGCCCCGTGACCTCATCCTGGATATGCGCACCTGGGTAGATGCCAATTCTGGTACCAACGAGTGGTTTGGTCAGGCCTTTAGCAGTGACAAAAAGAAAACAGAG
>JAOUKJ010000722.1 GCA_029882675.1 Cyclobacteriaceae bacterium | reverse complement strand
TATCAGTGACAACATAAAACAGGAAGTAAAGAAAAGAAGGGATTTCCGGACGGTGACCACCTTTACCATCGACCCGGAAGATGCCAAAGACTTTGACGATGCCCTGTCATTCCGATTACTCGACAATGGCAATTATGAAATCGGTGTACATATCGCCGATGTAACTCACTATGTACGTCCGGAAACTGAACTGGATGAAGAGGCTTTTGAGCGCGCTACCTCCGTCTATCTGGTAGACCGGACAGTACCTATGCTGCCGGAAAGGCTATCCAACGAATTGTGCTCTCTGCGTCCCAATGAAGATAAGCTCACCTTCTCAGCGGTCTTTGAAATGAACGACCGCGCTGAGGTCGTCAATACCTGGTTGGGGCGCACCATAATCCACTCCGACAGGCGCTTTAGTTATGAGGCAGCACAGGAAGTTATCGAAACGGGTGAGGGAGATTTCGCCAATGAGATCATTACCCTTAATGGATTGGCCAAGCAGCTAAAGAAAGATCGGTTTGCACATGGAGCCATCAATTTTGAGACCACCGAAGTGCGCTTTCGTCTCGATGATAAAGGAAAACCGGTGGAGGTGATACCCCGCATCAGAAAAGATGCACATAAGCTTATCGAAGAGTTTATGCTTCTGGCCAATAGAAGTGTAGCCACCTTTGTTTATGACAAAAAGAAAGGTAAGAATAAAGACACTTTTGTGTACCGTGTGCATGATAATCCTGATCCTGAAAAAATAAGTGATTTCGCGCAATTTGCTGCGAAATTTGGACATAAGCTCAACGGCCAGGAAGGAAGCATTTCAAAATGGATCAACCAACTGATGGGTGAAATAGCAGGTCAGCCTGAAGAGCATGTCCTTCAGACCCTGGCCATACGGTCTATGGCTAAGGCTATTTACACCACTGAAGAAAAGGGACATTTTGGATTGGCTTTCAGGCATTATACACATTTCACTTCTCCTATACGTCGCTACCCCGACATGATGGTGCACCGGTTGTTGCAACACTACCTCGATGAGGGTAAATCGCCAGACCGGGAGGAGTACGAAGAGCAGTGTACTCACTCCAGTAACCGTGAAAAAAGAGCTGCTGACGCCGAAAGGGCTTCCATCAAATACAAACAGGTGGAGTTTATGGCCTCTGCCGAAGACCGGGACTATGCCGGGATCATCAGTGGGGTTACCGAATGGGGCATCTATGTGGAAATCAATGAAACAAAGTGCGAAGGCATGGTCAGGCTCGCCGACCTCAAAGACGATTACTATGAATTTGATGAGAAAAACTACCGGATATTCGGACGCTCCAAGGGCAAAGTATATACCCTGGGCGCAGATGTAACCGTACGGGTAAAAAATACCGATATCGATAAGCGGATCATCGATTTAGTGTTTGTCCCTTCCGTACACCCGAACTAGTGTCTGGTCATGCTCCAAATGACGGATAAGCTGCCGTTATTTTTTTCTTGAACGACCTATTAAGTTTGAGCCTAGCCATAGCTAAGTGATGATTTAATAGGGAAGTGCAAGGAAAAAAGAACAAATCTTGGTGCGTCAGATGGGGCGTGACACGACACTAGTGTATGGTCAGTTTTGTGCGCTGTCGTAATGTACGATTTTCCGTCGCCCAAAAACGATACGATAAAAATTTTCAGATGACAAATGCATTAACATTACTCCAAATCATCTTCAATAATCCCGTATACCCCTTCCGCCGTTTCTTCATTCGTTTTGACTTTACTTTGGCTCCCTGTCTGTCTTTGTCCGAATCAAAATGCATGGCATTGCCGGTATGCCAAACCCCCTGCCTGAACATGACCCCCTCGTATGGACAATCTTCAAATCCACAATAGTGCTTTTCGACAAGGTGTTAAAGTTGCGGCCTAATTTCATTGCTTTGAGCCGCCCAAGGGACTCGAACCCTCGACCTACGCATTACGAATGCGGTGCTCTGCCAGCTGAGCTAGGGCGGCTGGCTTTTATTATTGATATACAAGATACAAACCTTTTTTGTTTCATTTAAACGCTTCGGTAAATTTGATCTCGCCCGGTTTCTTTCACTATTCCAAATCCACCCTTTCCCGCCTGGGGTACTTCACTTCATATTTCAACTCCAGGTCCTTCTGCTGCTGGCCCTCCAGCTTCAACTCCCAGGTTACCT
>JAOUKJ010000721.1 GCA_029882675.1 Cyclobacteriaceae bacterium | reverse complement strand
AGCGACTAACCATTGGGAAACATCCGTTTTTGCTAATGATACCTGGTCGTATTTTGAAGGCATATCGGCTCCTCCGGCACAGTGGCAAGCAGTGGGCTTTGATGACGCGGGCTGGAAAACAGGGCAGGGCGGGATAGGCTATGGCGATGGCGATGATGCCACACAAATTGGAAATACCCTGACACTTTATATGCGTATGTCGTTCAATGTAAGTGATCCGGGCGTCATCGCCAATGCCGTGCTACATGCTGACTACGATGATGCCTTTGTGGCCTATATCAATGGGGTGGAAATAGCGCGTTCAGCAATAGGTACTCCCGGGGTAGAACCGCCATTTGATCAGGCAGCAGACAACCTCCATGAGGCGGTAATGTACACCGGAGGCATGCCGGAAGAATTTCTTATCGACACTGCGGTACTAAACCAGACAGTAGTAGCCGGTGAGAATGTGCTGGCCATACAGGTACATAATCAGAATATATCCTCCTCAGACCTTTCGGCTATTTTCTTTCTGAGCTTTGGGGTCAATGTCACCGGCACTTATTTCAGGCCTGTGCCCGGGTGGTTTAGCCCCCCGACAACGTTTGAATCATCTAACCTGCCCATTGTATTTATCGATACCCAGGGGCGGACTATCCCAGGTGATCCGCGAATTAAAGCCCATATGGGCATTGTATATAACGGGAATGGCGTAAGAAACTTTGTGACGGATAGCTTAAATAATTACAACGGAGATATTGGCATTGAAGTCAGGGGCTCATCTTCGCAAATGTTTCCAAAAAAATCGTTTCGGGTAGAAACACAGGATTCCCTGGGCTTGAACAACAATGTTTCCCTTTTGGGCATGCCCCGCGAAAACGATTGGGTGTTGTATGCCCCCTATACCGACAAAACCCTCATTCGGAATATGCTGGCTTATGAGATAAGCCGTAAAATGGGACATTATGCCCCGCGGATGAGGCTTTGCGAACTGCTACTTAATGGAACTTACCAGGGCGTTTATCTGCTAACAGAAACGGTAAAAAGAGACAGTGGCCGGGTGAATATCGCCAGCCTGAGAGATGTGGACATCGCAGGTGATGAGCTCACAGGGGGTTATATCTTTAAAGTGGATCGTCCCAACCCACAGGGCGGTAACTGGACTACACAGCATTATTCACCAAATGACCTCTCACAGTATAGCATCGTTTACCCCAAACCTCAGGTACTTAAACCCGAACAGTTTAATTATATCACAGATTTTGTGCAACGTTTTGAATCCGCAGTATGGAACGGAGACCTCAACGATCCCAACTCAGGCTACCCGGCTATGGTGGATGAACAGTCTTTTATGGATTTTTTTCTCGTCAATGAAATAACAAAAAATGTGGACGGATACCGGTTGAGTACTTATTACTATAAAGAAAAGGATTCTAATGGCGGAAAATTACATGCCGGCCCGGTTTGGGACTTCAACCTGGGATTTGGCAATGCCGACTATTGTGAAGGGGATCGCACAAATGGCTGGGCATATCGGTTTAATTACACCTGCAACAGTGATCAGGTACCTTTTTACTGGGAGAAGATCAGGGGGAGTGAACGCTTTGTGGAATTGGTCAAAGAGCGGTGGGCCAATTTGAGAAGCAGCTTCCTGCATACCGATTCCGTTTTTCAGGACATCGACTCCCTGGTGGCCGTCCTCGACGAGGCTCAACAACGGAATTTTAAAAAGTGGCCAACACTCGGCACCTATGTTTGGCCCAATCCCTTTGTAGGTGCTACTTATCAGGAAGAAATTCAATACCTCAAAGACTGGATATTTAAGCGACTGGAATTTCTCGATGGGGAGATAGAAAATATGGCCCCGATTTATAATTATAATGAATTGCTGAATTATAAAACAAGGGCCTTTCCCAACCCCTTTTCTACAGACATCACCCTTCAATATGCCTTGTATAAATCGGGAAAAACGGCCATCAGGGTGTATAATCGCCTGGGACAGGCGGTCTATTTCAAAAACCTGGGATTTCAGAAAGCGGGATATTACAAACATACATGGAATGGAACGGATAATTATCAAAACGACCTTTCAAAAGGAATATACCTCGTAGAAATAGTAACCGATAGCGGCCGAAGGTCAGTGACCCGCGTTGTAAAATTTTAAAACAAACTGGCGCAG
>JAOUKJ010000147.1 GCA_029882675.1 Cyclobacteriaceae bacterium | reverse complement strand
GGCACCGGATTCCGGATTTTTTTCTAAACCCATGTTATAATACTTAATGGCCTCTTTTTTCTTGTTTAACTTTAAATAGGCATATCCCAGTTATTTATATTCATTAAACTGATCAGGATGGTTTTGAAGGTTTAGTTCAGCCACATGGACAGCTGCCTGCCAAAGCACTTTTATCGATGGCAGGTTAAAATGATTTCGTTTTGTGTATAACGAATATTTTATTGTGTATTGTTTAGCTAAAATACCCAATGTTGGGTATTGTTCTGTATAGCAATATATTTATATATTTATGTTATAATTATTTAGTGATTCTATAGTTGGTTATAATTAATTTATAAAACTTAAATTTATTAATTATGGCAACAGTAAGTAATGTAAACCTCACGATTCAAAAAGGAGGTGACGGAAGTCGCCGAAGAGTCAAAGTAACCTACCGGATATGCTTTTCTTCTTGTGAAGTTCTCGCAGGATCGGTATTTGTTGAACAGGTGAAGTTAAGAGGTGATGATCCAATATGGGATGATCATTTAACAACGCTTCGTAGTAGGTGTGTAAAAGCTGAAAAAGGATGTGTAGATCGAGAAATTATTGCAAGTGTATCACGAAGCACATTGGATGAAGATGGTGATACCGTAATATTTGGCATTCCCATATTTGCAGACAGAGATGAGATCTATGCAAGAGTTTCCGTAACACCATTTTCTCCAAGCGGTTCCACTGCGGATTCAAATATTGTCACCGGGCAATTTGGTGCAGCTGGAAATGATTGACCAAAATGAAAGAGGTCGATGTTAATCGGCCTCTTTATATTAATTCAAGGAAAAAACAAAAACAGTTAAAGTGACTGTAAACTTAAAAAAAGAGAAGAATTTAATAAATAACCAGCCCTTCCTCGCCAATTTTCTCAACGCCCATCAAAACGAGTCAAATTTTGGCCCGACTTGTCAGGCTGTGATTGATGGGGAAGAATATAAGGATTCCGCCCTATTTCAATGAATTGCGATGAATGATAACTTCATAGATAGCTTGTGCTATTTCTTCCTGGGATAACGAACTGACATTAAACACCATATCATAATCCCTGTATGTGATTTCCCTGCCCAGATAGAATGTCTTCATGGCCTTGCGATCACGATCGGTACGTTCTATAAATTGCTTTGACCTGACAGGAGAAAGATTTTCCAATACTTGCACCTGCTTTATACGCCAATCCAACGGCGCAGTGAGCTTCACATGCAGGACTCGTTCGCTATGTTCAACGATAGACACTCCCCCCCTTCCCAGAATCACAACATTCCCCTCATCGGCAATGGATTGGATGACGTCCTTAAGGGTATTCTTAATTTTCAGGTCGCTGGGGTAATTCGCTGAGGAAAAACCCAACAACATCTCTTCAAACAAGTTCTTATCCTGCGCATTTAACAACCGGGTAACCTTGTCGGGATGAAGGTTCAATCGCTTTGCTGACTCCTCAAGGATTTCTTTGCTGACATAGTGCCACGTTGCTTTTCTCCTTTTTTGCAATGCATACTTATTAAGCAAATTAACCAAATGCTCTACAGCAACTATACCTTCACAGCCCGTGTCCCTGGATATGGTTACTACCATGCCTTCTCTGGAGCCATGGCTCCCCCGGGCCTTTTGGCTAAGGCTGGCCGCGATAAACTTGGATACTGTCGCTTGATTCATTTCAATAGCCGAATACGGTTCCTTTTGACTCGTAAAATATAGTGAAAAAAAATCAAAAAAGTAAGCTAAAAGAGATATTTTTAGCACGGTACGACAGCTGCAAAATTCCTCACCTTTTACTCAGTCCGCATTCAAACTTGTACTCCATGTCGCGCTTTCTCACATCGGATCCTGGCCCATTATTCGTGTCACGAGTATAGTATCTGTAAAACGGAGAGCTAAAATATGCATTTAGTCGTTCTTTAATTCCGGAGTTCTACCCAGGGGTAATTTCGTGGCACGAGGTTCTTGGCTCTTGGCCCGACAATCGGTCTTGGTTCTTGCTTCTTTATTCTTAGTTCTTGTATCTTCGCCCATGTATTTATTTTTAAAAAGCTATATTACCTTCGACAACCTAAGTCTAATTACTTACTACTAACTTACTTATTACTATAAAAAATTGTCACTTGACCTCAACATATCCCATACTCCTCCTCCGGAGCTTATTGAACTGCTCGCCAACACCGTTTATGGTTCAAATGAAGGAACCCGCTATCAACATACGGGGGTGAGTGAAAAATTGGCCCGGCTAAACAACCCAACCTTTATTACAATAATAAAACACAACCGGCTTATTGGGGCAGTCACCTTTTGCCAACGCAATTTCGAAACATCAGGGGCAGACATCAAGGGGCTTTACGTCCGTTATTTTTCTTTCTTTGAGGCTTTCCGGAGTAAAACGGCAAGTAAAAAACCGGGAAGAGCCAACGGACCCATCAAGCAAAAGGTAAGGGCCATGATGGAAAGGGGACTGGACGAACAAACAAACAACAAAGCGGTTTTCTACGCTTATGTAGAATTGGAAAACGAGCGTTCCCGGAAAATATGTAATGATTTTGGGTTTTCCCCTGTCAGAAAACTAAGTACGCTGTTGTTCAGCCGGTTTTTCCCAAAAAAAAGACCTGATGTATTCCGGGTCAGTGAGGACGAAAAACCAGCTGTAAGGCAATTGCTTCAGGGATTTTATACAAATTACAATATGTATAAATCGGATCGGCTGTTCACCAACGATAATTATTTTGTAATAAAAGATGGTGAGGATATTGTTGCCGGCGTACAGGCCACGCCTGTCCGGTGGATTATTCGGGCGATGCCAGGCCTTAGCGGAAAAATAATTATGAATATTTTGCCCCTTCTCCCCTTCCTGTCCCGCTTATTCAATCCAAAAAAGCACAGGTTTCTGGCCTGTGATCAGGTGTTTTACAAAAAGGGCTATGAGCACCTGCTCGATGGACTTTTTGAGTCTGTTTGTGCCATAACCGGCCACTATTCAGCCATTTTTTGGGCTGATAGCCGTTCCCCCTTATACCAGGGGCTATCGACTCATTGTAAGCTGGGCATCATGAATAAACTAAAAAAAGACATTCCCGGCGACATTGTGGTAAACTATAATAACATACCGAAACAGGAACAGGAGATGTTTTCGCAGAAACCTGCTTATATTTGTTCCTTTGATCTGACTTAATCATAATACTTTGACCAAATTTAAAGACAAAACTGCCTGGATCACCGGGGCAACTTCAGGAATTGGCGAAGAGCTTACCTATCAGCTCAATGCACAACAGGCAAAACTGATCATATCATCAAGGCGTGAAGATGAGCTGTTGCGCGTCAGGGATCATTGCAAATACCCGGAAAATGTCACCATCCAAATCCTTGATCTTGAAAAAGCAGAAACCTTTCCCGGGATTGTAGAAACTATCATAAAAAAAACGGGTGGCGTTGATTACCTGTTTAACAATGGTGGTGTGAGCCAGCGAGCCAATGCCCATGAGACCTCGCTGGAGGTAGACAGACAGATCATGGAAATTAATTTTTTTGGAAATATTGCATTAACCAAGGCTCTGCTGCCTCACATGATCGAAAGGAAAAACGGGCATATTGTCATTACCAGCTCTGTGGCTGGTAAATTTGGTTTTTTTCTTCGCTCTGCATATTCAGCCTCCAAACACGCCCTCCATGGATTTTATGAGTCGCTTCGGCTGGAACAACTCACCAACAACATCAAAGTAACCCTGATCGCACCGGGCTTTGTACATACCAAAATGTCGCAAAATGCACTCTCGGGAGATGGAAATAAACACGGTGTAATGGACATCCACCAAAGAAAAGGCCTTACGGCTACCGTATGTGCTGATAAAATACTGGAAGCCGTAATCAAAGAAAAGGAAGAAGTGGTCTTTGGAAAAAAAGAATCCTTCGGTGTCCTGCTCAAACGCTATTTACCCGGTCTGTTTAGGCGCATGATCAGGAAGCAAAGCCCTACCGGATAAACCTAATCTTTTACCCTGCTCCACTTCAACATCTTCAGCATAAATTCAGGTAGTGGTTTTTTAGGATTCCGCTTTTGTACATTCAGGAACAACCCCCACTTTTCCACCAGCGGAATTTTATAAACCTCTATCAACTCTATCAGCGTATTATCAGGGTCTTCTATGTATACACAATGTACCTGCGTATTCCCCATATCCAGCCCACTGGTGCTATCGCAGGTAAAAGGGTGTCCATGTGCTTCAAAATCTTTTTCCAGCGCTTCCATGCCCTTCACATCCAGTCCAACGTGCACAAAACCAATATCACCCCATTGCCGTCCTTTAAAAATCTTAACGGGTTTGCGATCCAGAACCTGTACCAATTCAATCTGTGTTTTTCCGATGAGTTTACTCCAATTGCCTTGTGAACCTGTAGACTGTTCAAGCAATACTCTTCTGAATTTATTTTTGCCTCCGTCAACAAACTCTCCCCAGTCCTCGAAGGTTCCGGTCTCATCATATACTACTTTATCGAATCCGATAATGTCACGATAAAATTTTATGGACTTGTCTATATCCGAAACACCGGCCACCATTCCCTGGATCCCACCCGTTACTTGTTTATTTTTAGTAAACCATTCATTTCCTTCCAATAGCTGAAAGGTCAGTCCATTGATGTCCTTAACAAAAAAGGTATCTTTTCCATCGGGCGTAGTGGTTAATGGACTGACGGCCACCCCTCCTTCAGTAAACTGTGCGTAAGACTTCTTAATATCCCGTGTCTTTACCCGGGATATGAAAATCCCCAAGTCGCCAAGTGCTGGTATAAAATCCGGTGGCTGCGGCTCAAATGAGGTAGGGCGTATCACCTCAACTGCACACCCACCTTGCAGGTTCATAACCATGGCTGCCCTTTTTTCTATGACCACCCCCCGGTTGTATCTCTGCATAAGGGGTGCTTCTGCTATAGAATTAAAAAAGGGAATATCAAGTCCAAAGTACGTTCTGTACCACTTCCAACTTGCCTCATGATCAGCAACACCAATGCCGATATGCTGCATTCCGTTTATACACTTATACATAATAATTTAATCAAAACATGGTTTAATTCACCGACCCTGGGAATCTGAAATAATAATATTTTTTTGACAAATTCTATTTGCTACTTCGGGATTCCTTCACGGAGTAGTTTATACCAATTGTCACTCAAAATGCAAAAGTATGAAAATGATAAAGAACTACCAGAATTGAAACACAAAAAAAGCGCCGGTAATACCGGCGCTTTTAACACAACTAACTCCCAAAAAGTTATTTTCCTTGATCGTAGCGGGCTGCTACTTCATCCCAGTTTATCACATTCCAGAAAGCTGAAATGTAATCAGGACGTTTGTTTTGATATTTTAGGTAATAGGCATGTTCCCAAACATCCAATCCGAGTATGGGCGTACCGCCACAACCTACACCGGGCATTAATGGGTTGTCCTGGTTTGGAGAGGAACAAACATCTACCTTTCCTCCGGAGTGAACACATAACCATGCCCAACCCGAACCAAATCGGGTAGCTCCAGCCTTAGAAAAAGTATCTTTGAATGTATTAAAATCACCAAACGCACTATTAATCGCTTCACCAAGCGCTCCGCCAGGTTGTCCACCACCGGCAGGAGACATTACTTCCCAGAAAAGACAATGATTATAAAAACCACCGCCATTATTTCTGACAGCCATGTTATTCATATCCAGCCCCTTCATAATTTCTTCTATCGATTGCCCTTCCAGACCAGTCCCTGCTATTGCGGCATTGAGATTGTTGGTATAAGCCGCATGATGCCTGTCGTGGTGTATTTCCATTGTCATTGCATCGATGTGTGGTTCCAACGCATCAAATGAATAAGGCAGATCAGGTAAATTAAAAGCCATAATTGTTATTTTTAAGTTTGAACATCATTTTTTAAAAAACCAAAGATAACACACTTACAACAAAGCATGAAGCCCTTTGGTTTAGGAAAATTAAAATTTATTTTACCAGCGCCTTTCCAGCACTTCTCCAGGCAGTAATTCCTCCCTGTAGTTCATAAACTGAAAAACCCAGGCCTTTCATTAAATTAAAGGTACTACGGCTTCTCCCCCCGGAATGACAGTAAACAAAATAGGTTTTATCCTTTTCAAGTCCGGCGATCTTTTCTCTAAACGCACCGTCCCTTGTATCAATATTGATTGCACCTTCGATATATCCCTGGCCTACTTCATTGGGCGTGCGTACGTCCAGCAATACATGGTTTTCGGTTGATTTAAACTTGTTTTCAAAGGCGTCCGGAGCAAGTAATACAGGGCCTGCGACCTCTGCTGAGGGTTGCGGTGACACGGCGCTGGTTCCGGCCGCTTCACTTGGTGCACTTTTCCCATTTTGGCCCTGACAACTAAAAGTCAATCCGGAAAGGACCATCACTACATAAAAAATCTGCTTCATATTTCTGTTTTATTAATTTGTTACTTCATCACTTGCACCCATCCTTTACAGGTACAACTTCCATTAAACGTAATATTATAATAATATGTTCCCGCACCTACATCATCACCCTTCCAATCATTCTGATAATCCTCCTCTTCAAACACTGCTCCCCCCCACCTGTTGTAGATGATCACATCAATTTTTGACCCGCCAAAAACTTTGAAACTATCATTTTTACCATCAGTAATTCCGGGAGTAATCACGGATGGAACGCGAATATCAAAAGCTTCAATGGTTTTAACAACATTATTAATGCATTTCCCCTTCTTCGCATAAAAAGTGACTGGAAATGTTCCCTCTTTATCATAAGTATATACAATTTCCTGCCCACTGATCAACTGATTATTGCCCAAATCAAACCACACGGAATCTGCGTCCCCGGGCTGACCGTGAAAGCTGAAATCGGGCCCGGTGGAACATTCCCGTTCATAATCGAAATCTATTTCGGCAACAGGAAATACCTCCACCCGGACTGAATCGCTAAATTCACAGCCGTTGCTGTCAGTAATATCAATATAATACATGGCATCTTGTTGAGGATTGACTGCTTGTCCCGGCGACTGGCTAAAAACATTTCCTGTTTCATCTTTCCATCGATATTGTACACCACCCGATGCCGACAAATAAAATTGTTCATTTTCACACATTTCACCATTTTCCACCACATCAAATTCGGGCTGGTGAACATTTAAAAAGACAAAGGTAGAGTCTGTTTCGGTACATGTACTTCTGTCAATGATCCTCAGCTTAACTTTGTACGTGCCCGGATCAGTATATTGAAATATAATATCTTCATCATATATAGTATTGAGGCGCTTTCCATTTCCAAAATCCCATATAAATGTCTCTCCACCCACGCTTGTATTCTGAAACACCACCTGATCGGGCAAACAAACGCTGGCTATTCCAGGCTGATCCAAATTGATTGAATTGGTTAATATACCCGCTTTAAGGGAAGACAAGTCAAATTTGAAAGCTGCGTTATTGCAATTATAACTGTTATTTGTTGCAGACCAGGCCCCCGGGGTGGTTGGAAAATCTGATGATGATCCACCACTTGAATTACCCGCCTGACAGCCCGAGCAAACAGCATGATACACCATCCCTTTTTTATCAAAACGGCAGGTTCCGCCATCCACATGCGTTTTGGATTCCGTCCCTCCCAGAAAAGTAGCATATAACAACTCCTGCGCATCATCTACAAAGACAGCCAGGTAAAAATCCGAACCGCTCGTTATCGGCTGGTAGGCATCAACAGTTACCGGCATATCATTGGTAGATCCGCCCATATAACCTTCGTTTACAAATCCGCCCCAACCACTCAGGTAAATATTATTACAATCGTTCACCATAAATGCCGTGGGAGAAATATCAGGCCCGGAATGCACCGACCCGAAGTTGGTGGACATCAGGCTCTGTGACAGATCAGGTGAGAATTTATGTATAAACTGTCCATCGCCCATCTGATACACATTGCCCTGTACAGGGTAGTCGCCGGAAGTCTGTCCATACAAATAAATATTATCGCTGAGGTCCAGATCAATAAAATAAGCCTGATCGTACTGGGGGGTACCGAGATACTGCCCTGAAATAAGTGCCGGTACGGTATCATTAATCAGTGCAACCCAACCATCGACTATTCCGCTAAAACCGTTCATAAAACCGGCGTGAATATCAGCACTGGATGTACCTCCGGCCACAACGACGATACCTGCCTGATTTTTTTTAATGGAATAAGCCGCATCCAGCCCGCTCCCCCCCAGATAAGTACTCCACAAAATATCGGAAAGGTCACTTTTCAATTTTACGACCACCGCATCCAGGGCTCCACCCTGGTGTGTATTTTCAATACCGTTGACAACGGGAAAATCGACCGAGGCTGTTTTTGATGCAACATATATATTATCATTTTCATCGGTATAGACGTCCCCCCGCGATTCATCCCCATAATTATTCGTTAAGCTGTGCGAAGGCATCATGATCCCATCATTACCGCTCCCCCCCAGAAAGGTATGCCCTACCAGTGTTGAGCCCGTTTCGTCAAGCATAGCTACAAAAACATCCGTTCCATTATCCAGGCCTATTCCGAGTACGCCAGCGGCATCACCTCCATTGAAGGTCGGATCATATCCATTTGATAATGTAGGAAAGTCCGAAGAGGAGGTCACCCCCATAATCAATAATTCCCCTTTGGAG
>JAOUKJ010000720.1 GCA_029882675.1 Cyclobacteriaceae bacterium | reverse complement strand
GGCACCACTTTTAATCTAAAAAAATGACTCGTCAGGATTAATTTTAAAATTAGTGTGGAAAGATTCGAAACGAACAAGGCACTGGTTAAAATAAATTACGCCCTCTTAATCGTAAAACAACAAAGTTGACATTGGGGTTGTCAAAAGTGCCTTTTAAATCCTTCTAATACTATTTTAACTATTCTAATGTGTACATTAAAAAAGTAAAAAATCCAATTAGGGGCAAGATTAATGATTTATTAGTTAAAATTAAAATAAGTGGATATGAAATTTAAAAAAAAATGATTCATGGAGAATCTTTGGGGGATGATCAGAGGTCATGAGATACCGTTTTAATTTATTGTATTTTTAACCTTTAACTCGCATATTTATGTATACTAACCTGCTATTACATATGCACGATAAAACACAGTCATACGGGGTTACGAGAAGGAAATTCATAAAAACTGCCGCTACCGGGTCGCTGGCAGCGGTCGGTCTCGGCATGCTTTCACCGGAAGCAATGGCTGCCATAGATAACCAGGATACCATGAAGATCACCAAAATTGAAGCCGTCCGTTTCAATGACCGGATCAGCATCGGGGGAGGATCCGGCGGGTCCGGAAAAGCCGAGTTCTGTTGGGTAAGGCTCCATAGAGACCGCGGCATTACAGGAACGGGAGAAACCTACCCGTTTTCAAACGGCGAGTTGGGTACTCTGAAGGATTACGCGAAAGACCTTATAGGTATTAAATATTCCGGGAGGTATTGTGTGTCTTGAGGCGCTTTATTGTCCAACCTGAACAATCCATCAGAGATATAATTATTCCGGACAAAAAGATGTTGGTCGACCAATGGTTCATTTTATAAAAATCCATTAACTTTAAACGCTTTTGAAAACATTTCAAAATAAAAAAATATGGATCACCGGCGCTACATCGGGTATCGGCGAACAACTTGCCTATACCCTGAATAATGCCGGTTCTTTTCTTATCATTTCATCCAGGAGAAAAGATGAACTGGAACGGGTGAAAATGGCCTGTAAATACCCTGATAAAGTTTCCATTCAGGAGCTTGATATGGAAAAACCTGAATCATTTACAGATATTGTAATGTCTGTTTCGAAAAAGCACGATCGTATTGATTATTTATTTAATAATGCCGGTATCAGTCAAAGATCCCTGGTCAGGGACACATTACCTGAGGTAGAGAGAAAAATAATAGAGGTGAATTATTTTGGGAACATCTTACTTTCCAAAGCTTTACTCCCAATCTTTGAAAAACAAAACTACGGACATATCGTAGTGACCAGCTCGGTGGCCGGCAAATATGGTTTTTACCAAAGGTCGGCATATGCCGCATCAAAGCATGCGTTGCATGGGTATTATGAATCTCTTAGGTACGAAACTTCTGAAAACAACATTAAAATCACATTGCTGGTCCTTGGGTCCATCAATACAGGAATGTCAGAAAATGCATTGAAAGGAGATGGCCAAAGATACAATATAAAAGACCCAATGTTGGTAAACGGGCTGAGTCTGGAAAAGTGTGTCAGTAAAATTTTGGATGGGGTGGCGAATGAAAAACGGGAGGCGCATATTGGCGGGACAGATATTTTTGCAATAACGTTGAAACGGTTTTTCCCCCGTCTTTTTTATTGGATGATGAAAAGAAAAATAAAGCATTTGGAATAAAATAGTCTTTTGGTCCGGATTGCATAGGCCTACTTCTTTCTGAGCAAATTACCTGGTTTTTTATATGAAGCATGTTCAGCTACCCTTTCGGAAATAGCAATTTTTTATTGCATAATTTACAATGGAAATTATATTTGTGATATAAAATTTAATATTAAGATTGTCCTGACCGGTTTTATTAAAGCACAAATTTTAAACTTCATATTTATATTGTATGATTAAAAGCATGATTGGAGGCGTACAACAGATTGGTGTGGGCGTTGATGATGCCGAAAAAACCTTTCGATGGTTTGCCACAAATTTTGGCTTTGATGTGCCGATTTTTGATGACGATAATACTGCTGTCCATATGAAAAATTATATGGGCGGAAAGCCGCATGAAAAAAGGGCGATAATGATCATGAATATGGGCGGAGGCGGTGGAATGGAAGTATGGCAGTATCTTAATCGTAAACCTCAAAAGGCAGACAGTGAAATAAAAATCGGC
>JAOUKJ010000719.1 GCA_029882675.1 Cyclobacteriaceae bacterium | reverse complement strand
TTACTTACAACCACAAAAGTGCAAAAAACACAATACGCGAAATATTTATACCTGGCAATTTCCTCGCATTAATACTTAACGCAAAGAGACTCTTTGCAATTTAAGGACTATCGTGATTTTTCAGCCACTTTATTTTAACAGCTTAATTGTAAAAATACAAAATCTTATTTTAGCACACGCCATTACCAACTATAGGCGTCAAATACATGAACAAAACATCCACAATGATGCAACTTACGAAAACATGACTAAATACAAAGCCATTTTTTTAAATATTTATGTTTTAATTAAACAAATAAGTACAATAACTACCCTTTATAATATTTTTAACAAATGCACTCTATGCCCTGATGAGGCCCAACAAATTCCACTTCCGGCATTTCCAATCGCCAAAATACTAATCCCTAATTTACCAAACTACTAACAGGTTTCTGTTCCCTGACCTCAAATACTTTTAAGATATCTATTAAAATCACCAGCCGGTCTTTCATTCTAACAATCCCTTTCAGGTAATCCTTTTCAATATTATCTCCACTTTCCATAGAGAAATTGTCGGTGATGGTTGATTTTGACACAGTAAGCGTACCTGGAACCTCCTTCACTAATATTCCAAATCTTTTATCTTCATTTTCAATAATAAGTGTAAAATTTTTATCGTTCTCACCCCCAACATCGATCGTGCGTTCCAGATTAAATTTCTCCTCCAGGTTTACTATGGTTATTATATTACCCCTGATATTACTTATACCTTTTACATGGGGTAGCATTTCCGGCATTTTTGTTATCCGGGGTGTCAGGACTACTTCTTTGATCGCCTCCACTAAAATAGCATATTCCTGACCACCTTGTTTAAATACGATCAACTGACATATGTCTCCCTTTATATTCTCCATAACCTTTTTTTTTTAATCACAAACAACCCTCCCCTTGAATTGCTACCATTGTGCAAAAATCAAGGTTATAGTGGTTTTCTATTTTTTTAGAACGAATTGCTTTATTCCAGCCTGCAATTCCTCAGCTATTTCCGATAGTTTTTTGCTGGCATTTCCAATTTCATTCATACCTGTATTTAACTCCTGGGAAGAGCTGGCCACTTCTTCAGCCCCTGATGCGGTTTCTTCAGAAACAACCACGATTTGTTCAATATTATTGGCAACAATATCTACAGACTTCTTTTGTTTTGATGTGGCCTCTTTAATATCTCCTGAAAGGCTGAATGTCTTTTTGTTTAGTATCGCAATTTCCTCAAAAGTCAACTCCACTTCACGACTTGCTGAGTTTCCTTCTTTCACATTATTTCCCATGGTTTCTATGGCCTTGCCGGCCAAAACCGTATCCTTTTGCACATCACTAATGATCTTCTCAATATCAATAGCTGATTGCCGTGAATCTTCTGCAAGTTTTCTGATTTCCTCCGCTACAACAGCAAATCCACGCCCGGCGTCACCGGCACGTGCCGCTTCTATTGCAGCATTCAAAGCCAACAAATTGGTTTGTGCCGCAATATCTGTTATGATATTTAACGTCCTTCCAATTTCCTCTGAGCGCTCTGTCAAGGCACCAATGGTCGCAGCTGTTTGCTTGGCCGAATCACTTATTCCTGACATATTTGCAACCAACATTTTTATTATTTTCAAGCCAAGTTCACTGCTTTTTTGCCCATCTTCAGCAGTTTTGTTTATATCATCAGCCTTCTGTTCCATTTCAATTACTGAAGAAATGACCTCACTGACTAGTTTAGCAGACTCATCCGTACGTAAAGCCTGGTCTTGTGCCCCTTTTGCTATTTGTGATATAGCAGATGCTACCTCTCTGGTGTTATTTCTCATATTGCTCGTAAGCATGACAGAATTACTGGCAGCATCTGCAATCACATTTGAACTATCGCCAATCTTACTCAATAAATCATTCAGGTTATCTAATGCCCTATTTATTGCTTCCCCCATCTCTTTCACATAGCCTTCCGCATGTGTATTGAAAGATTGGGAAAGGTCACCTTCGGCCATCATTCCTAAAATATCACTAATTTCTAATACAGGTACTTTTACAGCAGTGATATCTGCTGCTATTTTTATTACTTTCGTTACCTTGCCCGTTAAATCCTTCACCGGGGTGTAAGAAGCATTCAGCCATATCGCGCTTCCATCCTTTCGCAACCGCT
>JAOUKJ010000718.1 GCA_029882675.1 Cyclobacteriaceae bacterium | reverse complement strand
ACAAGGATTGATTTTAGCCTTGAACGGATAAAGTTCGGCGACACCAGTTGGGGTGGCCCTTATGCAAACTGCGATCATTAAGGTATATTGATAAAATATTATAAATAACAGGATAAAACATTCTAATAAGTTTTGTATGAAGAGTAGTTAGCGAGTATATTGGCGTGATGTAAAAAAAAGGAGTAAAGCCCAATGGTCACCTCAGGGCAACTATCTGGTAAACTATGATACCCAAGCTAGGCAACTCTCAATTTATAATATGGCTCGACGCAAGTTATTAGCCATGTTTAACACTAATTACTACCAGAAAGACAGGGTAACATTTATGCAAAATGAAACAAAATTTGTGCTGGCAGGGGGTAATAAAATAAGGTTTTATGACATCGATAATATCTTCCATTCAGGCCTTGAAGAAACAGATGAGATAGAGACTTTTTATGATAGTATATATAAAATAAAGGCTGACAGTGAACAAGGAATTGGCCTGTTTGTACACTTCCATCCGGGTAATGACCTTCTTGATATGCCATTTGTCAGGTACTACAGTGTGTATTAAAAAAACACTGCACGCAACAAAATGCGATTGCTGTGGAAATCCTGTGAGATTAATTTGATTAGTACTAATGTAGGAAAAAAGAATATAAAATGAAACAATTTAAATCCTTGCCGGTATTGCTATTGTTATTACTTACCGCTTGTTCAATTCAAAAACTCCCAATCCATACGGAATTAGGTTCGTTTACCGCCCCTGAGGTGGTTCTGGTGCAGGGCAGTACTTTTACCATGGGCTGTACCGATGAGCAGGCCAGCGATTGTGAAGGTGATGAAAAGCCTGCGCACCGTGTCACGTTGAGTAGCTTTTATATAGGCAAGTACGAGGTGACCGTCAATGAGTATTATGATTATGCACAGTCGACAGGTATTGACATGCCTGTAGAGCCAGGTTGGGATTGGACTGCCGGCGGTGGGGACTACCCGATTGTTAACGTGAATTGGTTCGATGCAGCAAGGTATTGCAATTGGCTGAGCAAAAAGGAAGGGCTCACGCAAGTCTATTCCTTTAGCGGTATAGACGGCAGCCGGATAGCGATCAGCCACAGCGCCAACGGCTACCGTTTGCCTACCGAGGCCGAGTGGGAGTATGCGGCGCGCGGAGGCGCAAAGAGCAGAGGGTACAAATACAGCGGTAGCAATGAAATAAACAAAGTGGCCTGGTATGATGACAATACGTTCAGCCCGAAAGCATATGGTACGCGCCTTCCCAACGAGCTGGATCTTTACGATATGAATGGCAATGTATCGGAGTGGTGCCAGGACTGGTACAGCGATACCTATTATGATATGAGCCCCTCAACCGATCCTAAGGGTCCGGAACGAGGCGATCGCCGTGTGTTGCGCGGTGGTGGTTGGTATGGTCTCGCGGAGCTCCTCCGGGTGACCAATCGTGACGACATCAGTCCCGGTGGCCGTGGCATCAGCGGCGGGTTCCGGGTGGCCCGCAGCCAATAACAGTTTTGAGTGTGAGTTTTGAGTATTGAGAGGGGGGTAGGTAGGGAACCTGTCAACCTATTTCATGAGGGCTCAGGGTTCCTAAAGCCTAAAACCTAAGTCCTAAAACCTACATCCTTCCAGCTTCCAGCTTCCATACTGCTAACTGATTTTAAAAAAATAGCAATGGTGCTCGTGTTTGCAAGTTGACATATCCGTGGTTAGGGAATAAAAGGGTATAATGGAAATCACCCACCGGGAAAAGGAAATACAAGGAGGGATCCTAAGGTATCCAAAATGGTCTATGGTGTAAAGGCAGCACAGTTGACTTTGACTCAGCTGGTTCAGGTTCGAATCCTGATAGACCATCAACTGGTAAAATTATCTTTTGATAAAATCAAGGGGGCGTTGAAATAAAGGGTGTAAATGCGACGTTAGAGTGGTATTTTGTCACGATTTACCGTGGCAACAGATATCGATCCCCTTTTCGGTTGACATTTCTGTGCTTGCGAAATAAAACAACGCATGTAAAGAGGATGATTAAATTTGAAAAAAAAAAGACTCTCTGAGTTGACATTATGATATGTCAAGCATTAAAGAAAGCAATATTTGGAAACTTGATTTCCGTTAAAGAAACATGTCCGGAGGTTTAGTTCTCCGGCAAAAGAACTTCCCA
>JAOUKJ010000716.1 GCA_029882675.1 Cyclobacteriaceae bacterium | reverse complement strand
CATTTTGAGGTCATTGTCTGTCTCAAACTCACGGGAACCCGGAATTGATAGGCCCCTTCATTAAGGGAGCTACACATGTTGCGGCAAACAGCCTTGTGAGCTGTCAGTGCTGGTATACAAATCATTCGAATTTTTCTCAATCGGCTTCCGGCAGTGGCAGGTTCATTTTTTTCAGGAGTGCAATATATCGTTTGTTATTTTTCAACTCCGGAAATTTTTGCGTCTCCAGGGAGATATAGGATAACATACCCTGATTTACTTCATAGTCTTTTTCAAAATAATCTATGGCCCTGTCATAATCCCCAATGATAAGATACCGACCAGCCTGGCCGGAAAAGGAAATAGTTTTTCCTGAAGCATACCATTCCTCATTAAGTCTGATCCGGTCATTAATCACTGCCAGGTATCCCTGTTCCTTAAAAATCTTATCCAGCGAATCCAGGTACGTTTCTGTGGTCCACCACAATCCTGTTTTCCATAGTTCGTACCATTTAAGGGTGTCGCCGGTAGCCAGATAGGATTCTTTCAGCATATTAAAGGCGAAATTATTTTCCGGATCAAGGGCCAATGCTTTTTTTGTTTGGGTGAGTGCAGCATTGTGGTTTCCTGTGAAATTCATAACTACCCCGTATAATCCGAGAAGAAGTGGTTTCAGGGGATCCAGTTTCAGGGCCAGGTTTGCCTGTTGAATGGCTTCATCAAAACGATGGAGTATCAGGAGCAGATGGGCATAATAGATACGGCAAAGCGCATCATTGGGGTTCAATTCAAGGGTTTTTTGAAATTCTTTTTCACCTTTCTCCCAGTCACCAAGTGTCCATACTGAAAACATTGCGTTTACATAATGGGAGTTAGAAGTATTCGGATCCAGTTCAAGGGCTTTTTTCAAGTAATTTAAAGCATCGTTGTAAATTTCATCTCCGGTGATATATTGAAAGCCTCTGAGTGTTCCGAGTGTCAGGGCTATATCAGCATAGGGATCCGCCCAATCAGGATCCAGTTCTATAGCCAGCTTAAAATAATGAAGCGCACTATCCAGATCATCTTTCCCTAACCGTTCCCAGTGAAACTGCCCCTTCAGGTAAGCATCGTAAGCGTCGGGATTAACCGTTCGGGATTCTGCCAACATACGCTCTTCACCGGGCGTCAATTCAATTTTCACCTCATCAGCGATTTGCTTTGTGATCCGGCTATAGAGGTTCTGGATCTGACTCTTCTCCACCTTGTAATCGGCGACCCAAATTAATGTTTCTTTCGGTAATGCGCTGAATAACTTCACCTGGATACAAATCGTATCGCCCAGGCATATCACCGTGGGTTCCACCACGATACTGACATCAAGTTCAGAAGCAATTTGCGGTATCGACAGGTTTCTGTTTTTATTTACTTTGGAGGAGGTTTGTGAAATAATCCGTAAACCCCCAATCCGGCCCATGTCGCCAATCAGGCTGGAATGTATGCCGGACACAAAATATTCAGGCACTTCATCACCCGTAAAATTACCGAATGGCAGGACGACCAGTGATGGAATGGAGCCCGGTTTTACAAGCCTTTCCCAGGATGCCAGATTAAAAACCACCAGGCCGATGATCACCACAAAACTAACAATGGTGGCAAGCTTCCAGGCATTTGGTAATTTGGCCTTTTCTCCTTCCGGCATCTCATCTATTGGCCGAGTCCGTTCTAGGCTGCCTGAGGTAAGTTCATACAACCAGGACAAAACAATGACAAGCGGGAAACCAACTGCAAGGACGATAATAACGATGGTCAACAGTCTGGGTGGTAGATTGAGTGGTTCTGCCAGATTATTAAGCAGCTCAATGATAACATATGAGGCCGAAGCATAAACAGTGATAACATGTACCACCCTTCGTCTTTTTAACTCCTGCCAAAATCGGGATGGTTTGTTGGAAATATTTAGCATTTGAGTGAGGTTAGCTATGGTAAGTTACTGCTAAATGAGATCAAATTCAAAGGGGATATAAGATTTTGACAGCGTCCCGGCTAAATTTAATATACCTAACAAAATCGTTGACGGCTTGGGGTCAAATTCTCGGTACTACCATTACGCTGACACGCCTCAGAAGAAAGGGTTATGAATCCATGTTGTCTTATTATTTGAAAACGCAACCTCAAATTCAATGAACCGGGACATTTTTAGCGATG
>JAOUKJ010000717.1 GCA_029882675.1 Cyclobacteriaceae bacterium | reverse complement strand
CCGATAACTTCGATACATTTGTTAATAATTATAATAACAAGGGTATAATTGGCTCTCCTTATAAAATATCTGGTTTATATCCAGGTCAAAATTACCAAGTAAGATTAAGAAGTGGTAACACCTCAGGTAGTTCACCTAATTCAAATACATTTACATTTATAACCATTCCGGAAAATCCTATTATAGAATCACCTACAAACATCTCTCAGTCAGGGTTCACTATTAATTGGAATATTGTTAATGGTTCCACAGAATATCTACTCGACGTTTCAAATGATGATTTCTCCACCTATATAGCTGGGTATGAAAATAAATTAATTCTTGGCAACTTTGAAGATATTTTAAATTTAAACCCAGGCACATCATATCATTGTAGAGTTCGTTCGCGTAATGCGACTGGAATTTCAGGTTATTCAGAAAGTTTTTTAATTATGCCCCTTTCACCCACACCGGTGATAAATGCCATTGATGCCGTGAGTTCAATCAGTCAGTCAGGTTTTGATATGAATTGGCCCCCAACAAACGGCGCCACCGGATACCGTGTTTATGTGTCGGCTGATGGGTTTATATCTACACTACCTGGCTATGATAATCTTTTGGTCAACGATACTTTGCTTTCAGTATCAGGGCTTCAAGCCGGCACAACATATTCATTTAAACTGGCTTCTGAAAACAATTCCGGGATTTCACCTACTTCGGAAATCATCACCATAACGACCATCCCTGGTACTCCTTTTGCTTTAGCGGGTTCTGAAGAAACTCCTGTCTCATTTACCGCCAACTGGCAGACAGTCAATGGAGCTGACTACTACCAAATAGATATCTCCACTGCAGAGGATTTTAGTTCGTTCATCCCCGGCTGGCAGGACTCTACGGTTACTAATACTTCTATTGGTGTAGAAGGTCTCAACGAAGGCACCAAATACTACTATCGTGTGCGATCAGGAAATGGTTCCGGGGTATCACCACCCTCCAATAGCATAGCTGTTACTACAGACATTAGCCTGACACCGTTGGCCTATAACATGGGTAATTATAATACGAGCCTAACATCTGGAGGTTCGACCAATATTACGCTTGACATTTCCGGGGGCCTTTCCCCTTATACAGCAAAGATCAGCTACAGTCAATTGGCCTCAAATGAAATGACCATTGCCGACATACCACAAAACACCACCACCGGCAACTTCGAGTTCCCCGTCACCTACGACATGCTCGACGCCGTGGGACTCAGCTTTACTGTGGAAGTGACCGATGCGGCCGGGTCGAAAAAGAACAGCAACGAACATACCATCTATACTGCCTTTGGAGAAAACCAATACAATATCCCCTTCACCCGTTTCGGAGGTAAAGAGGAAGACTGGACTATGTTTTCCATTCCTTTCAAACTCAACGGAACAGGCAACAGCGTGGCCAAACTTTTCAATGAGACCATCGGCCAATCAACCGACCGCAACTGGCGTTTAGTACGCTGGAACAATAACAATAAGAAATACGCCGACCAATCGAGCAATATTGAAGAAGGCAAAGGGTATTTCTTCAACTCCAAAAAGGACGTAGGTGATAAAATAAAACTCGGCGCAGGGCAATCCAACGAGGCGCCATTTACACTTTCTTTGGAAAAAGGCTGGAACCAGGTGGGCAACCCCTACAACATACCCATCAGTTGGGAGGCCGTACGGCAGGCTGGTGGCAATCCCGACATAGGGCCATTGATGGTTTATACCCCCGACGGTGCTGCCAGTTTCACCCAGGGTGATATCATCAATCCTTTTGAGGCGGGATTTGTCGAGGCCAAAAACGCGGGCACAGTAGAAATCCATCCGGCCACGGCACAATCAGGGGGTAGGTTTGGCCTGAATGAAATAAGCAATCGCGACATCAATCAGGAAGAGTGGAGGGTGCCTTTAAGTGTTCTCTCTGGCAACAAATCAAGCAACATTGGTGCCTTCGGGATGCACCCGGAGGCCACCACCTCCAATGACCGGTATGACCAACTGGTAGTACCCCGCTTTATGCGCTATACGGAAATTTATACCCGGCATGAGGAAGAACATTATCCGCTGTTCGCCCAGGATATCACCACGACCCAAAATACACACACCTGGCGCTTCACCTTCGAGTCTAACATCCTCACTGGCCTGGTCACACTTACCTGGCCAAAGG
>JAOUKJ010000715.1 GCA_029882675.1 Cyclobacteriaceae bacterium | reverse complement strand
CCCCGCTTCCCAAGTCCTCTGAAACATATTTTGTCTCACCGGTTTCCCAATCCAGGCAAAACCAGTCCGACTTTCTGTATAACGACCCATAGATGTGTCCTTCATGGAGGATGACCCCCCCCATCAGGTTGGTGATATCTGTTCTTCTCCAGACAACTTCCGCCTTTTTTCCATCTTCAGAAAGCTGAATGAGCGTGGTTCCCCTATGCTCAGTATTGGAATAATCACTGGAGCACAATATTTTTCCATCAAAATAAACAGGGGTGTTCGCGTGAATTTTATTTCCCTGCTGTTGCTCAATACTCCAGTAAAACGCACCGGTTTCCGCATCTATTCCAATGATGGATTCTGCGGTCATCGTGACAATTAAACGCGTATTGTTATGTTCTACTAAAATGGGTGAACAGTAGGCCGCCGGCTGGCGGTTTCCGGGGCTGGTCCAGATGGTTTCGCCGTTGAACCGGTTTAGTGCAACGACATTATTTTCAGCACCTCCCGGAGTACAATAGATCACATCCCCATCTACCAGTAAAGACTCAGCCATGCCCCATTTAATATTTTGGGCATTGAATTTTTGAAGCAGATCAACCGACCAGATCAGGTCACCGGTATTTCCATTGTAGCAATACACTACACCCTGACCACTTTCAAAATAAACCATATCTCCAACAACGGTTGGCGTTGATCTGGAGCCGGTATAGTTAAGGTGCCATTCCAGGCCATATTCCTTCTTCCAAAGTAATTCTCCCTGCATGTCGAAAGCATAAATCACGCCTGTGGTATCGGGCATGCCGCAAACAAACAATTTACCCTGTCCAATGCCCACGTTGCCATGCCCTTCGCCCAATCCTTCAAAGGACCATCGTAAACCAGGCCCGTTTTCAGGCCATTGCTTTAGCAAGTTGGTTTCAGCATATTTCCCATCCCGGTTCGGCCCCCTCCATTGGGAGACTTCAGAAGAATGAGTACAGGAATACAATAGGGAGGCTATAGACAGGTAGAAAATTGCTTTTGTCATCATATGTGAAAAATTATAAAGTCGCTAAACGGATTGAAAAGTAGCCTGAATATAAAAATTTTTTAAGCCAAAACCTGATTGATCAGTGCTACTGTAAAAATACTCAGTAAAAACCAACCGATAAAACCTTCAATGACACAGACATAACGTGCAAAACCTTTGGTCGGGATATTGCCAAAACCAAGCGTAACAAAGGAGTTCAGACTCAGGGTGAGGGCATTGACCATGCTGACACCAAAGCCAAAAAGAACGGTGATAAAAGGCTTTAAATACCCTTTGTCATTTTTCTGACTGAACTCCCTGAAATCCTGAATAAGCTTCCCTTTGCTGGCCACGTCCCACTCCGAAGGAAAGAAAAAATAAACAAACCCAAAAAACAGGATCACATAGACCGAAATAACCATGGCCAGGGCCGGATCCGTACCGTGGTTGGTATATACCTTCAACAGCACGTTGAGTTGCCAGCGAAAATAATTCTGAAAACCACCCCGGGTATCAAATATGTATTTCAACCGGCGCCGCTGTACATCTTTCATTTCCGAATAACAGGCATTGGCCGACTCCAGATCACCGCGTTGGTTGTAAATTGTATAGAGCGATTTGTATGAATAGATCAGCTTCTCAAAGGCATTTTCATTGTAGAGTTCAAGTTGATTCAGGCCGTGGTAAGGAAAGGCAAACAACTCCTCCTTATCTTCCATTACCATGACTTCCGGGTTACATTCAATAAGGTTTACCCAAAGTGCCGTGTTGGAGGATCGTAATTTCTCCAATACGATAATCTTATTGCCACTGACTTGCTCCCAGCGCACCAGGTTGAATATTTCAGGAAAGATAAGGTCATTAAAAGCAATATATCCTTCCAGGTGATTATCACTGATGATTAGCCGTTTTTCAATGGCGAGACCAGTCAGATCCAGTGTAGATTGCAAGGTGTTATTTTCAATGATTAGCTCGTTGAGTAGTCCGCGTATCTTTATGCGCTGATACGGTTCGGTCGCATAAAAGGTATTATCGTTGATCATAAGATCGGTCTGGCTGGCATTATCCACCTCAACCTGAATGTTATGGCTAAAAGCCCGTCCGTATGACAATGTATCGTTCACTACAGTGCATTCAAAACCTGTTACTGGCTGAAATTGATTGCCACT
>JAOUKJ010000714.1 GCA_029882675.1 Cyclobacteriaceae bacterium | reverse complement strand
CCGTATGGCGGGAGCACGCGCTGATTGCCGAAAATCAGATGACGATTGCCTCCTTGCTGAAAGAAGAAGGCTACCGCACCGCTATGGTAGGGAAATGGCATTTAGGCTTTGATGAGAATGGCTATGAGAACCCGCTTCCCGGTGGACCTGTAGACCGGGGTTTTGATACGTATTTCGGGATCCGCGCCTCCACGGACATTCCTCCCTATTTTTATATAGATGGCGATCGCGCTCTGGTTCCACCAATTGATACCATTGAGGCGAATTACAGCGAAGGTTGGACCAAGATCCAGGGGGCCTTTTGGCGGGATGGCGGGATAGCACCCAATCTGCAGCTTGAAAATGTTTTGCCGCGCTTTGCCGACGAGGCGGTGGGTGTAATCCGGAACCATGCACGCCAGGAATCAAACGATCCCCTTTTTCTCTATCTCGCCCTTCCTGCGCCACATACGCCCTGGCTGCCGTCGGAGGCTTTTCAGGGGGTTAGCGGTGCGTCGATGTACGGGGACTTCATGGCGATGGTCGATCACATGATCGGACGCGTGTTACAGGCGCTTGAAGACTCCGGGATGGAGGAGGAGACCCTCGTGGTCTTTAGTTCGGACAATGGGCCCGTTTGGTATGATACCGATGTCGAGCGTTTCAATCACGATTCGTCGGGAGGCATGCAGGGCATGAAGGGCGATGCTTACGAAGGAGGGCATCGCATGCCGTTTATCGTTCGCTGGCCCGGCAAGGTGAAGGAGGGCTCCGTTTCTGCGCAAACCATTTGCTTTACCGATGTACTCGCGACCTTTGCGGATGTTACGGAGCGTAAACTAACGAATGGTCAGGGGCCGGACAGCTTCAGCTTTCTGCCTGCGTTGTTGGGTGATGAAAAAGCGAATACTGAGGCCCGGGGGCCCCTGGTTTTGCAATCTGCCCGGGGTCACTTCTCGATCCGTTCCGGAAAATGGAAATATATCAATGGCCTGGGGAGCGGCGGTTTCTCCGATGGATTCAGCGATGCCTATAAAGCGGTAGAAGGCGATGAAGACGGTCCCAAAGCCCAGCTTTTCGACATGGAAAAGGACCCGGGCGAAACCCAAAACGTGATTCTGGAAAACCCGGAAGTCGCGGAGCGATTGGCTGCGGAACTCGATCATATCGTGAAGGCCGGTCATACCCGACCGGAATGACAGATTTGCCCGGAGTTGTTATAACGGGTTAATTAACAATGGATCACCTACTTACCGCCTACTACTTACCGCCTACTACCTACCACCTACCGCCTACTAAAGTGCATGGTCTTTAATATCATCGACAACCGCTGGATCCAGTAAAGTAGAGGTGTCTCCCAGGTTGGCCGTGTCACCAGCGGCTATTTTGCGCAGGATACGCCGCATAATCTTTCCGGAGCGTGTCTTGGGAAGTCCGCTAACAAACTGTATTTTGTCTGGTTTGGCAATGGGGCCTACTATTTTCGATACCATGTCGAGAATTTCCTGACGCATAATTTCTTCCTGATTATTCTGCGGCATATCGAAGCATATCACGTAAGCATAGATGGCATTACCTTTTATGTCATGAGGAAAGCCTACTACGGCTGTTTCGCATACATTGTCATGTTCATCTATGGCGCTTTCAATTTCTGCCGTACCCAGGTTATGGCCTGAAACAATAATCACATCGTCAACCCGACCGGTAATGCGATAATAACCTTCATGATCTCTTCGCGCTCCATCACCAGTGAAATATTTCTGATCAAAGGCCGAAAAATAGGTTTCCTTAAACCGTTGGTGATTGCCGTATATAGTGCGTGCCATCGATGGCCAGGGGAATTTTATACACAAGCGGCCTTCCACTGCGTTGCCCTCAATCTCCTTGCCTTCGGCATCCATTAATGCCGGTTGCACTCCGGGCATGGGAAAGGTCGCATAAGCAGGCTTTAGGCGCGTAGCGTTGGCTATAGGTGATATCATAAACCCACCTGTTTCCGTTTGCCACCAGGTATCAATGATGGGGCACTTTTCTTTACCAACATGTTTGTTGTACCAGTGCCAGGCCTCTTCATTAATGGGCTCACCCACAGTACCCAATACCCGGAGTGAAGACAAGTCATGTTTTTCCACAAAACTCACATCGGCTTTTTGCAAAGCCCTGATGGCAGTAGGTGCAGTGTAGAATATATTTACATTATGT
>JAOUKJ010000713.1 GCA_029882675.1 Cyclobacteriaceae bacterium | reverse complement strand
TCACCAGATTCCTGTTTATCATTACAACAAAAAACTAATTAGTGCTCGTCCATAAAGTCCGAACACTGACAATTTTGAAGGTTTTTCCCCCGCCTCCGGCGCGGGAAAATGTCAAATCGTTACTTTATAGAAAGATTCAAACTAAACACCTGACCGATGAACAGAAGAGCTTTTACTACCCGGGCCGCTTTATCGGTGATGGCCATTCCAGCCATCACTAATGTCCGTGCCAACAATATATTATTCAACACCGCAACAAAGGTACCCATCGGGCTTGATGCCCACGCCATCAGGAGCACGGGCTGGAAGGCCCCGGCGTTGATTGACTACACCGCCGAACTGGGCTTAAACCACCTGCTGATGAACCACCTGGGGTATTATGAAAGCCTGGACGAAAAGTATCTGAAAAAGCTTGCCAAACAGGCGGAAAAGAAAGGGGTATCGATAGACATCGGGATCGGTAGTCTGAGTAAGAACTCCACTTCCTACAATGAAACCAATGGCAATGCAAAGCAGCGCATTGAACTGGGCATAAAGATGGCCGGTATCTTCGGTGCAAAGTCGGTCAATTGTATGATCGGCAATTTCCGTGACCGGCATACCGAAGGCGGCATAGAGGCCCGTATGGAAGAGATCATCGGCGAGCTGAAGGCCATGCGGACGCAGATCAGTGACGCCGGGCTGAAATTCGGCATTGAGAACCACGCCGGTGATACCCGCGCTGAAGAAGTGCTTACCATCATTGAAGAGGTGGGCAGCGATGTATGCGGGGCCATGGTGGATCCCGGCAACTCGGTCTGGACCATGGAAAATCCCATGGAACACATTCAAAAGCTGGGTAAATATGCCGTATGCTCCAGTATCCGCGATTACCGGATTTGGGAATCGGACAAAGGAGCCACATTCCAGTGGACGGCCATAGGCGACGGCATCATGGACTTTCCCGAATACACCCGGCTGATGTCAGAATTGTGTCCCGGAGTACCTCTTTATATCGAGACGATCAACGACCTGCAACTCGACATCGCTTTTCTGACAGACGATTTCTGGAAGGGCTACCCCAACATCAAGGGATCTGATATGAAGGAGTTTTTAAGCCGCATACGTCAGGGCGAGGCGATACCCCTCCCCGAAGGAGGAGACAAGGCAGAACACCAGAAGCAGGTGTTGACAAAGAGTATTGATTATTTGAAGGCGAAGTGCCCTGCTGTTGAGGGGTAAAAAAATGTCTGATCCGAATCCAGTCGGACTAGGATTGTGGATCGAAGCGGTCTGAACAGGATTTTTTTGATTTTGTGATGGACATGATTTTTAATCCCCCTCCTCATGACGGATAAACAATTCCTCCGAACTTAAAACCGGAAGTACACTTTTTTTAAAGTCCTTCTTGTTTCTGGTAATGATATAATCTAAGCCATTTTTTTTGAGGGCACACTCATGTTGGACGGCATCTTCGAAGTCTTTAAATTCTGTAATCAATCCCTTAAGCATATCACTTTTTTCAATGGGAATAATTTCTAATCTGCTCAACAGTATTTTGATGGCCTGTTTTGACTTTTTTTGTCCGAGTTCCCGTTCAAGAATGTAATAAGTGGTTAACACGGAATTTGACGAAGTATATAACTTCCAATGTTCAGTTTTTTGCTTTTGAAATATTTTATAGGCCCAGCTTGCAAAAGGAGCCCTGTTGCCCACCAGGTCGATTAAAATATTTGTGTCCAGAAACAGCTTCATTTTAAATGCTTATTGGTCAGGATTTTACGGACTTCCTTTTTCTCGTCAAAATCCTCTTCTAATTGTATAATTCCCGTAATGCGATCAAGCTCCTCATCCTGTTCTGGCTTTTCCTCACGTGTGATTATATCTAAATATGTTTCAACGATTTCGGACAAACTTCTACGCGATTTTCTGGCATAATATTTTGCCTTGCTGATTACCTGCTCATCGATCGACAATGTTAATTTTGACATAATACGTAACTTTTTAATAAAGATACGTATTGCTGTTTTTGAATACAAATCATAAGTCTAAATTCTTTCAGAGGTCCCTTTTGCACAAGACAAAAGAAGTATTTATCATTACACACCAATTACAAACCTTATCTGAACCATGAACAGAAGAGCATTTACATCAAAGGCAACAATGGGTTTGCTAACAACACCTTTTATTTCAGGAGCCTCTGC
>JAOUKJ010000146.1 GCA_029882675.1 Cyclobacteriaceae bacterium | reverse complement strand
TTTTTGTACATTTAATTTAAAAGAATTGCTAATTGTCCGATTGTAATTTATACCTTTGTGCTTGTGAGATACTTATTTTTATCGTTAGTGTCTATAGTATTTTTCACACAGTGCAAAAAGTCAATTGAAGGAAATGGGGAAGCAGATCAGGTAGATTCACTGCAAAGTGTTGGTGCCTTGCTTTCTGAAGTGGAAAATTTGCCTCCACCTGTTCGTTCTGAAAAAATCATATCTTTTCCCACGCAGGGTAATTTTCAATTGGATTTTTATCCAACGGAAAATGATAGCATTCTTTTGCTTAGAGTGTCGCGGAAGTGGGAAGAGAAGGCAGATTCTCTTATTCAGGAATTTAGAGTGAGTACCGTGTTAAGTGATTTTGAAGTTGCAAATATCAACAGTGATATTTTTGTTGATTTTCGTTTAACAGGTAACGCCACCGCTGATACTTCCCAGGTTCAGCTATTTGTATATCAGGAAAAAGAAAAAACCTTTGCTGCGGTAAGTGATCGGATGATAAATCATTCGCTGTTTCAGGATAGTCTGATTTACAGGGGAAAGGAAGTTAAACTTCTGGGGATGGATACCATAAATCATTCCGGCGAAGATATGTTGACCATTGTAAAGGGATATGGGAATCAAAAAGAAGGCACTGCACTCAAATTACTTGAAGTATATAAGGCAGATAGTCAGAAAGTTCATTTGACGCATATCTATGACATGGATGCAACCCATAAGGGTACCTATAAGTCCATTGTAAAGTATGCGGATCTCAATTTTGATAGTCTTACAGATTTTGTGGTAATAGCATCGGGCAAGGACAATAGTACTGAGCATTATAATGTATATACATATGATGGGCGTGCGGGAAATTTTAAACTGGAGAAATTCCCCATCCCCCGGGAAGGTGGTGGGTTCTGGTTGAGAACGGTTGTTACCAACCTGGGCTTCGACCTTAAAGATAGTTTAATTCATACCAGTAACTATGTCTATCAGTTTGGGGTAAACACCATGTGGTCTATCGAGAAGAATTACTATAGCTATGAAAATGGTATGTTTGCAATGAAAAAGCATATCTATGATAAAAAGTATTATAAGCACGAGCATAAATCCTATAAGATATATCAAAGGGGAGTAAGACTTCCTGAACAAATTGATTCGGTTATTTTTTATGATGAAAGACATAAGCAAACCTACTATACAGACCAGCTGGAATATGAAAGTGATCGTATTTCGGTGATCAATCGTGTGTTAAAAGCTTATGTGGGGACATACACAATGGCCAGTGCCGATAAAAAACAAAATTTAAAACGGTATCTGGCAAACTGTAAGCCTCCCCGGATCAGCATCACCGCCAGCCCGGGTGAAGAGGTATTGGCAATTTCATATTTCGATTGGAATGCAGAAGCGTCCCAGCCATTAACTGTTCTAAAATGGGGACTTACAGATGGTGGCAGCCGGATATTTTTTGATGCCCGCATGGTCGATCAATCTGAAAAGAGATTTACCCTGGGAAGTATCAAGGAAGTGGGTAACTGGACCTGGGCAAAAGAATATCGCATGATTGGACAGGAGGGGGAAGGCTATCTTCTGGAGGAAGCTATACTGCAAAATCTGGAAGAGAATAGTGAAGGTTGTGCGGATCAGGAAAAAGTGATTGGCTAAGAACCCCTTACCAATCGGGTTTTCCTGAACTTTTTTTCGTGGGTTTTCGCTTGATCTGCTGAAGGTATTGGCGTTCGCTGTTTTTCATGGCCTCTAAAAGCATGCGGGCTTTTTCTTCTGACAGGTTCATTTCTTCCAGCTTTTCTTCAAAAGAAGGTGTTTCATCTTCTTTTTGTTGATCTTCTTTACTTTCCTGTTCTTTTTGCTCCTGCTCTTCCTGATTTTCCTGTTCTTCAGGTTTATCCTTGTCCTGCTGCTCTTCGTTTTTTTCTTCTTGTTCCTCCTGCTGGTCTTTTTCTTCCTGTTCCTTCTGCTCGTCTTGTTTGTCCTGTTGTTCTTGTTGTTCTTTTTCCTGCTGGTCTTGTTGTTGCTCCTTCTCTTTCTCTTGTTGCTCTTTGTTTTCTTGCTCCTTTTTTTCTTGTTCCAATAATTTTTTCAGCTCCGTAAGTTTTCTGTGATCCGGAACCTTGTTTAGCCCTTCTTTTACGGTGGCCAAAGCTTCCTCAAGTTGACCGTTGATATATTGGTCAGAGGCTCCATGATATTTTTCGTCCGCAAAAATATGAGTGCCCCCTATCTGTTGGCCGTAGGTGGCCAGGGTCAACAGACTTAAGGTTATATAGAGAAAATAAATTTTCATTCTGTGTATCCGGTTTCAATTTTCACAATATCTTCGAGTCTTTTTATATATTCCTGGTGTTTTTGAAGACGCGAAGCACTTTTTACTGTTTCAGTAATATATACATACGCATCAACATACCTTCTTTGTTTCACCAGTTTCCTCACCTGTTCCATCACCTGTTCGGGAAATTCTTTATATTTTCTGAGTAGTTCATAATTATATCTGGCATTTTCATTTGAGGGATCCTTTAATAAAGCAGATTTGAAGTAGGACAACGATTGATCAATTGTTTGTTCTTCATTAAATCCATCTGCTGAAAATGCAGCTTTGAATGCAAGTAAACCGGATTGATTGAAAGCACGAGATGCGATGTTTTCATCATCAGCTATCCACAGCCGGCTGTAGGTGTTGTTTGCCGCTCCAATATATAGGGTGTCTGGTGCAGTTTTGTTGATGTCAGCTGAAAGACCACTTAAACCGGTGAGGAAGTATTGTGCATGGCCTTTGTTCAGGTGTATTCCTTCTTCCAGGATCAAAAGTGAATCATGGAGATAGTCAAAATGGCCTATCGCTTTTTTATAGTCCTTAGCAAAAAAGGAATGATAAGCCTCTTCTATGTTTGTATTTATATTGGCAACCCGGTTGAAACCATCAAGGAATGTTGAAAGAAAAAATAATGTAGTCAAAATCCATTTCATGCCGCCAATATACAATTAATCGTTATATTCTGATTACTTTAATACTGACCAGACTATCAAAGAGGATCAATCCGGCAGCGATAAGCAGGAAATAAAGGTATTTATTCGCTGATACATCGACTTGTTTCACATCGCGCACTTCGCCTTCAATATTATTGATCGCATTAATTAGCCTTTCTACATCGTTTGTGCCATTGTTTATTTCAAAATATTTGCCATCAGTTTCTATAGCGATGTTTTGTAGCGATTTGGAGCTGAGCTGGGTAATCACTTCATTGCCACCTCTGTCTTTCTTAAAACCCTTACTTGTCCGTATCTTACTGCCTTGTTCAGTACCCACTCCCAGTGTGAAAAGCTTAATTCCCTGATTTTCTATATCTTTCACTACTGTTTCCGTATCCTCTCCAAAATCTTCGCCATCACTGATAAGTATGATGGTTTTGGATTTTTGCTGTGTGAGCGGGCTTTTCGTGTTGTCCAGTTTTTGAAGGGCCATTTTCAGGGGAGGCCCAAAGTCTGTTCCCGTATTGGGTACCAGACCGGTATGCAGTATTTCGATAAACATATTGAGGGCATTATGATCGAAAGTGAGTGGGCACTGCATAAAAGATTCAGAACTAAAGATAATTAAACCGATGCGGTCTGTTTCAAAGGCATTTACAATTTTCTTAAGCTCAAATTTGACCTTTTCCAACCGCGTAGGTTGAATGTCAAAGGCATTCATTGACTCAGAGAGGTCTATGGCAAAAAATATGTCTTTGCCTACTGATTTAATCTCACGGGATGATTGCCCGAATGAAGGCCCGAGAATAGCTATGATAATAAGTGCAAAATAAGCGGTTCTGATGAATAGCTTTACAAAAACATTATAAAAGGAGGTGTTTAGTACACGACCTACCTGTATCACCCGTACTATATATACGATGTATAGTAGTGCAAATAGCAAAATAAAGAATAGCTCTAAAGCGGTTAAAGGTCTGATCCATTGCATAGTTCACAAAGGTAATAAAGTCAGCGTTGGCGGAAAAACCACTGATCATTTAGTTATGATAATATATGGTGGAAAGAAGGGGCTAAATACTTTACATGATGGGGTAGCAAATCCTTTATTGCCTAAAAGTAAGCAACTGGAAATCGTTTATCCTTTGGATCAGCCCATCATCATAAAATATAAAATAATACTGAGTATGATAATCGCCCCAATCAGATAATAGATAACAAGAGGCTTCCTTTCGGTTGATATTTTTTTAATATTCTCAAGTATAGACTTAAACATGGTTTCATCCTGAGCGATATTTTTATTTATGAAGTTATAGGCTCCGGCATCAATGCATTTTTTTTTCAGGCTCGAATCCTCTAATGAAGTAAGGATGATGACCTTTAATTTTGGAAGCTTTTTTTTGATTTGTTTTAACGTATCCAATCCATTTAAACCCATTAATTTAAAATCAAGAAGAATTATTCCAGGTTTATTCGTCAGGCTATTAATACATTCTTCTCCACTTTGAAAAGTACCCTGTATTTTAAGGCCTTCCAGGCCTAATCGGTGCTCTATAAGTTTTAGGATGGTGATGTCATCATCAACACAGTATACAGGTAAAGTCGTTATGTGCTCCATATCAATTCAAACTTAACAAAATATTGGAATTTTGCCAAAATCAGAATCGGCAAAACATGTGTCTTGTCAGAATATCAAATAGAATATAATCAATAGCAGGAAAAAGGCGCCTGCTAACAAAACAGGTTTTGGGAATTTAGGCTTTGATAATTCCTGGATGTTATCATATATTTCCTGAAACATCGCTTGTTCATCGCCAAGGCTTTTATTGATGTAATTATATGCACCTTCGTTTAAACATTTATGTTTCAGGCTTTCGTCCTTTAGTGAGGTTAAAATGATGACATGTAGTTTGGGGAGTTTTTTCTTGATCATTACTAAAGTATCCAACCCGTTTAACCCAATTAAGGAGAAGTCAAGCAGGATAATGCCCGGTGTGTTTTTGGCCAATTCAATGCAATCTTCACCTTTCTCAAAACTACCAATGACTTCTATATTTAAAAGGGTGAGTTTATGCTTGAGCAATTTGATCATAATGATATCATCATCGACTAAATATACGGGTAGGGTTTTTCTGTTTTTCATGTAATTAAAACTAAATTAAGTATGTGGTTGTTCAAAAAAAAGTCGATGAGTGGCATATAAAATCGGATTAGTGGGCTTTATAATTCACATAAATATCAACCTTTTAAGTTTAAAATACTATTTTTTCAACTTGATGGAAATAGTCCACGAAATGAGTTTTTATTCCTTTTCTTAAATAATCGGGCAATTCTTCAAAGTCTTTCCTATTTTCTGCCGGAAAAACTAATTCATATATGTTCACTCGCCGGGCAGCGATGGTTTTTTCTCTGACACCACCAATCGGAAGTATTTTCCCGGTGAGGGTGAGTTCGCCTGTCATGGCCAGACCTTTTTTTACCGCATGGTTTGTGACTAATGAGTAAAGGGCTACGGCCATAGTAATTCCTGCGGAGGGGCCGTCTTTGGGTGTGGCCCCTGCCGGTACGTGCAAATGAATTTGATGCCTGGCAAAGAAGTCCCTGTCAGGCATTTTTTTTGCCATCAGGGAGTGAACAAAAGAATAGGCAATTTCAGACGATTCCTGCATGATCTTCCCCAGCTGCCCGGTCTGTTTAAAGCCCATGTTAAGGGCGGGCACGGCAGAAGCCTCAACGTACATGGTCGTTCCCCCAAGTGCAGTCCAGGCCAGCCCGAGGGCTACGCCGGCAACAGGCTTATTATACAATTCTTCGGTCGAAAAATGCGGCTGTCCAAGGTATTTGATAAGATTATTTCGACTTATATTGATTTTGTTTACTCCATTTTCCGCCTGTTGGAGTGTGACTTTGCGCATAATTTTCTTAAGCTGCTTTTCCAGTCCCCTAACACCGGCTTCGCGTGCATATCCGTCTGCGATGGCTTTAATTGTCGTACGGGTTATTTGAACTTCAGTGGCTTTGAGCCCATGCTCTTTCCGTTGCTTGGGGATGAGATAATGCCGGGCTATTTCAACTTTTTCTTCGAGCACATAACCCGGCAGCTCGATGACTTCCATGCGATCAAGTAAGGGCCTGGGGATGGTATCAAGTAGGTTAGCTGTGGTTACAAAGAGTACATTTGACAGGTCAAACCTCACATCAAGATAATTATCGAGGAATTCATTGTTTTGTTCCGGGTCAAGTGCTTCCAGCAGGGCAGATGCCGGATCACCCTGATAGCTCATGCCAATTTTATCTATTTCATCCAGCATAATCAACGGATTGGCTACCCTGGAAAGCTTCAGGCTTTGTATGATTTTACCTGGCATGGCTCCGATATAGGTTCTCCGGTGTCCTTTTATCTCCGCCTCATCTCGCATGCCTCCTAATGAAAAACGATAGAATTTACGTCCCAGGGCATTGGCAATGGATCTGCCCACTGAAGTTTTTCCCACTCCCGGAGGGCCGGTGAGGCATATAATGGAGCCGGAGACTTTACCACGTTTTATAATGGTGCTGATAAATTCCAATATGCGCTGTTTTACATCAACAAGCCCATAATGATCATTATTTAGTATTTTGCGGGCCTTCTTGAGGTCATGATTATCTTCAGTGTATATGCCCCAGGGCAAATCAGTAATCCAGTTTAAATAGGTTCGGGAAACATTATATTCTGATGAACCGCTTTCAAGCGTCTTCATTTTTGCCATTTCTTCCCGAATAACTTCATTGGCCTCTTTTGTGAGGTGTAGTTTTTTTATTTTTTTGTCAATGAGCTCGATTTCTGATGTTTTGTCATCTTTTTCAATACCCAGCTCTTTTTTTATCACCTTGAGTTGTTCATAAAGAAAGAATTCCCGTTGCTGTTTGGAGACTTTCTCCTCTATTTGTTGTTGGATATCCTGTTGTAACTGACTTAACTCAATTTCTTCTTTTAGCAAGAGAAGTACTTTTTCACTTCTCTTCAGTAAATCGATGGTTTCCAGTACACTTTGTAATTTACTGCTGTCGGCTGAAAGAAAAGAGGTGATAAGATCCATCAATAGTCCCGGCTTCTCCATTCCTACCTGAGAAAGGGCAAGGCGCATTTGTTCCTGAAAGAGGGGATTGAGTTTGATCAGCTCCTTTACTGAATTTATTATAGCAAGGGTGTAGGCTTTAATTTCTTCAGGTGGCTTTCCTTTATCATCATATTCATACTTCACCTGCCAGTGTGGGATACGGTTTATTGTTAAGTTTTTCACATAATGAAACCGCGTAAGTGCCTGAGCAATGAAGTTAATACTGTCATCGGTTTTATTGATGACCTTAACGATTTTAAGCAACGTGCCCGTAGTGTATAGTTCAGACTGTAAATAATCTTCTTCGTTTAGTTTGTTAACCAGTACAGTACCGACAAACCATTTGTTCTTTTCCATGGCATGCTCTACATGTTTAACTAATTTTTTATGGAAAAATGCCAGGGGAAGGATGAGTCCCGGAAATACCGGCCGGTTTTCAAGGGGCAATATCACGATGTTGTCAGGATATATTTCTGACACCAATACTAATCCCGCATTTTGATCACCATTCATAAGCGAATTTACGGTTTGCCTTATGCTCGTGTCGCGTCACGTATAATCAGGTTAACTAATATAAGCTTTATATGTGTAAAAGTCCAGTGATTAATACTCTTTTCACAATGAACCTGTTTTGCTTATACTGTACTTCAGCCCAAAATAAGAAATGAAGGAAATGCTGAACCACATAAAAGCATCAAGGGGCTCAAGGAAGATTACTTTTCCCACAAAAAAGAGTATTCCAAAGATTAAAGTGATGGATAATCCCCAACTGAAAAGGGCCCAGGGAAGGTGTATTTTTTCAGGACTTATTTTCAGTTGGCGGTATACAGGTTCCCAACCCAGTGCTGGTCTTACGGTTAGACAAAACTTTTTCAATGTTTTTTGATCGGTGGGCGGGGTGATAAAGGTAATTATGATCCAGGCAATTGTGGTTGTTCCTACCGTTAAAAAAAGACTTTGCGGGAAAGCAATGTCCCGGAAGAAATGTGTGAAAGTGAATACGATCAGCGGGACAAAGGTGGCCGTGATTTCGCTCCAGGCATTTACACGCCACCAATACCAACGCAGGAGCATGACCAGGCCAAGGCCTGCTGTTCCCTCAAGCAATACAATCCATACTTCTGAAATGGAAGAGAACAGGGTGGTGGTATAAAGGGAAACCAGCATAATGAGCAGTGTCATGATTTTACCAGCCAGTACATAATGTCTGCTTGCACTTTCCTCATTGGAAAAATGGTTGAGTGGTTTAATGAATCGCTTATACAGGTCATTTACAAGGTAGCTGGCCCCCAGATTCAGAACAGTGGAAATGGTACTCATGTAGGCAGCCAATAATGAGATGACCATCAGGCCTTTTAGTCCTGCGGGGGCAAAATCTTTGATGGCCATCACATATCCCAATCTTTTTTCATTTTCACCAAGCTGTGGATAAAGTATGATTGTAGACAGTCCTACCAAAATCCAGGGCCATGGCCTTATGGTATAATGCGCAATCTGGAATAATAAAGTGGCCTTGAAGGACTCTTTTTCATTCCGCGTACTCATCATCCGTTGGGCAATAAATCCGCCGCCTCCGGGCTCTGCCCCGGGATACATCGTGGCCCACCATTGTACTCCAATATATGCCAATAGCATAGATATAGATACAGACAATCCGGTGAAAGTTTCGGTGGCATTACCTGACAAACTAAAATTGGGAAAAAAGTTCAGCG
>JAOUKJ010000712.1 GCA_029882675.1 Cyclobacteriaceae bacterium | reverse complement strand
GTAGTCGATTTTCAGGAACGTAATTTTACTGTTTTCGCCAATCGTCAGCCCACTGAAACAGATAAATATACGATTAACGATCGGGCATGGCTCTGGTTGTTGGGCGAATATGCCTTTCAGGAAGAGTATGATAGGCTGGGTATAGAAATTTCAGCTGATGAGAAATGGGAAATGATGCAGGGCTCGCATATCGATCCCACCATACAGGCCATCTTTACCAATCAGGAAACCGGCCAGTTCGACAGAGCACAGTTTATGGAATTTTACCGCAACAGGGCACAGGCACATCCGCAATTGCAGTATATATGGAGTGTGGTTCAACCCAATATTGAGCCTTCCAGGGAAAGACTGAAATATGAAAACCTGCTTATAAAATCAACTTTTGTGACGGAGTCGGAGGGAATGAAGGCCTACCATGATGAAACGGATGTCGCTGAAGTGAACTACCTCTATGTGCCTTTTTATTCCTTGTCTGATACGGCCATCGACATCACGGATCAGGAGCTAAGGGCTTATTTTAATGAAAAGAAAGAAAGATACAGAACCGAGCATCAGAAAAGCCTGAAGTATATCACTTTCCCGATTGTATCATCACCCGAAGATACACTGGCTATCATCGCTGAAATGAATGAGCTGAAGACTGAGCTGGGTACGGTATCAGATGATTCGCTTTATGCCAGCTCCAATAGTGACGGTACAGAAGTGTTTGGACGCTATCACCGTGGTACACTGCCTTATACTCTGAGTATGGATATGGACTCTTTGCAAAAAGGAGATTTATATGGCCCTATTCTTATGAATGATAATTATACACTTTACAAAGTGACTTCAGTTTATGATGATTCGGTATATAACGCCCGGGCATCCCATATTCTTTTCCGTTGGGATGATGAATCTGATGAAGCCAAGGCCAAGGCAAGAATAGAAGCCGCTGAAGTATTGATGCTCCTTAAAAACGGAGGTGATTTTAAATTACTGGCCAGAGAGCATAGTGATGATGGTTCGGCACAACGTGGCGGTGATCTCGGGTGGTTCTCTACAGGTCGTATGGTTGAAGAATTTGAGGAGGCGGTATTTGCCACTGACGCACCCGGACTAATACCCCGCCTTATTGAGACCCAGTATGGTTACCATATCATTGAGGTTACCGAGGTCAAAACAAATAGAATGTATGCTGTGGCTACCATCGAACGCAAGATCACGCCTTCTAATACAACGATTAACGAGGCTTATCGAAAAGCTGATTACTTCAAAAGCGAGACTACTTCATTGAAGGAATTCGAAGCGAATGCCTCCAGAGACTCACTTCAGGTGAGGGATGCTGAAAACCTGAAAGCAATGGATCGGTTTGTAGGTGACCTGGGCAATGCCAGGGCCGTGGTTCAATGGCTGTTCAGGGATGCTAAAGTTGGAAGTGTTTCAAGTGTGTTTGAAGTGAATGACAACTATGTGGTGGCTGTGATGACCACTGAAACAGAAGAAGGATACCCTTCACTCGATCAGGTAAAGGCGCAAATAGAACCGGAAGTAGCTAAAAAGCTTAAAGCAGTGAAGATTAAAGCAAAATTAGCTTCTTTGAGTGGATCACTGCAAGAAATGGCCACTGCTTACGGGGAGGATGCCAATGTATATTCTACCAGTGACCTGAAGTTAAGCTCCAATAGTTTGCCCAATGTAGGCTTCGATCCGCTAGCAGTAGGTGCCGCTTTTTCGCTTGAAAACGGGGCAAAAACAGCACCTTTTAGTAGTGAAAATGGTGTACTGATCATTGAAATGGTAAACAAAACAGTAGCTCCTGAAATAGCTGATTATACTTCCTATAAAAGTAGCCTGGCTACAACGGCACAAAACAACGCTTCACAGAAAATAAGTAATACCATTGAAGATGCCGCTGACATAAAGGACAAACGCTACAAAGTATACTAAAAAACAATGCCGGTATGGATAGTGATGAGATAAAATCCTTTCGGGAAAAGCTTGAAAAGGGCCATCAATGGCCGGCATTATATATGTTTAAATTTGTGGCTCCCAGGGATAAAGTAGAGGAGGTAAAAGAACTTTTCGAAAACCACGGTATCACTGAAAGGCCTTCCAGTAAAGGAAATTATATCAGTGTAACCGTGAAAATGATGGCAGGTTCCAGTAATGATATTATTGGCATGTACCTGAAAGCCCATAAAATAAAAGGA
>JAOUKJ010000710.1 GCA_029882675.1 Cyclobacteriaceae bacterium | reverse complement strand
ACAAAAGCAGTCCCGAAAATTCGGGAGAGAAACAGTTCCGAAGTCTCGGAAGAGAGCGGCGTTTCTCTCCCGAATTTTCGGGACTGTTTTTACTTCTTCCGCGACTGCGGAACTCACACTCATTCTCATTCTAAATCAACAAGAATGTTCGACTTCCAGAAACTCACCGTGTACCAAATGGCCAAGTATTTTCATGGGTTTTGCATGGATCTTATTGAATCTAATCAATTTAGTCGTTTTTCGAATGATCAGTTAGGTAGAACCTCATTTAGTGTCGTACTCAATATAGCGGAAATTTCAGGACGCTTTTCAAAGGCAGGCCGGAAGAAATTTTTTGTATTGCCCGAAGTTCTGTATTTGAGTGCGTTGATACTTTGGATGTGCTATATTGCAACAGTTAATTATTAAAACAAAGATTATGAGATCTGTAAAGGGAAAATATTTATTCATTATAGCATTAATTGCCTTTTTAGACGCTAAAAGTCAGACAATGTACAGTTGGAATGAGAATAAAAATGAACTGAATTTTTCGTTATCCCATCTGTCAGGCATTCTTAATTGCGACATCAATAGCAGATATGGCAAAAGTCATCATTTTAACAGTGTAATCCATAAACCAACCGGAACAAAAATTAGCCCTGATGGGGAACCAATGGCCGGAACAGGAATGCTGAATTTTTTTCGTGTACTCATAGAAGGTGGATATCTTACCGAATTAAGAGTAGAAGAGGCTGTTTTAGAACCACAGGAGGATGGGGTAATCCTAACATGGCAACCCACAATTCGTCTACAGGCTAAAATTAAAGTTCAGTTTACCTTCAAAGAACCGAATATCATTGATATGGACATGTGGGTTGAAACATTAGCCAATTATCCGCGATTTGAAATTTTGTTATCCGCCTATCTGGCGCCCGGATTTGAGTCGGGTGTTTATGTTGCCAACGAAGAGTTTGGGCCAAAAGTACCGGAACAAATCCGCTTAGTTGATCAACCTATGATTCACGGAATATGGCCTTTTTTTCCTCGCGATGAAGCGGGTGCTCATCTGCTTACCGACGGGCGTCACCAAAAAGGACGCTGGTTTTGGAGAATGGCAATTGGCCGACGATATGCATTACCTCTTGCTTTTTTTAGTAAAAATGGAATTGATGCCATTTTAATGGGGCGACAGGAGGATGTTTATGCAGTGGGAGCAACTTACAAAGGAGACGAAGAAAATGACAATGTGGCCGGACATCGCAGTCTTTATTTATCACTGTTTGGTCAGGATTTTAAAGCCGGCGAGGGAAGACGTACACAAATGCGTATGATAATTGATGATTTTGGAAGCGATCCTGAAAAACACATGGAATTATACCAGATATTTTTGAATGAAATTGAATCAAAACCTAGTTCATTTCAGATCAACCCGGTGATGAAAAAGTAATAAAGCATTGTGGTAACCTGTTTTTGGGAAACAAGTATCGGTATTTGAGAAGTTTGTTTGCTGCTTCTACCATATTGCCTGCCTGACGCCGTCAGGTTGGGAAAAAGTATGCCCTTTAAGACAACACTTTTGGTAATATCCACCCCGGTAGATTTGATGAAATTATCCACCACATAATTATTGTTTTCTGTTCCTCCATCCACGATCAGTTCAACTTGCTTTTCTGCTTTGGCTGTGTCCCAATTCTCCCGCAATGTTTCCATTCCGGTTTCTCCACTTACGCTGTCGGCCATGTCCCAACTCAGGATTTTGCGGGAGTAATTATCGACTACCCGATAGATATAGTGTTTTGCGTTGTCCAGCGCTTTGAATATGGTAATATCGGCGTGCCAGTCCCGAACCCTGTCGCCTCTAATACAATCGCTGAATCCAGCATCAGAAGGCCATTTTATTTACCTAAAACCCGCTACTAAACGGGAATAATCAAGATTGCTCCCTTTCTTTTTTACCAGATAGCCGGTGTAGGCCGTCTCGCAAGAGGCCTACCGTGCAAATTTTTTCAACGGAAGGTGCTCACAGTATTTTTTCCGGGTCTCCAGGCTGGCATTGTTGCCCGTCTGGTCTTTGGAGGATACGCGTGTACAGATTACGGCCTTGCCATTGATGTTAATAACCGGCTGTTTGGATTTCTAAGCAAACGTTTTAAATGTTTCAAAATCCTTCATCTGGCTTTTTATTTGAGATGTGTTTTACGATAACAGCGCAAT
>JAOUKJ010000711.1 GCA_029882675.1 Cyclobacteriaceae bacterium | reverse complement strand
TTGCTGGATTTTCTGCAAGTCCGGGCGGATCTGTACGGGCTGATTTGAGCGACAGGGGCAAACCACATACTTTTTCATCCGGTTTTAATTACTTCAGCTATGCGGAAAAAGGCACAAATGGCCTGACGAAACAAACTTCGATAGCGGGAGCGGAGGTATTATACGGCATACAAAATCCGGAAGATTCAACAATGATTCAATATCCTAAAAGTACCATGTATGTAGAACTTAATTTTTTAGTTCTATTGATCGCAATACGGGTAAATTTTGAATTTTTAATTAAAGAGCACCCTTCAGCCCTTTCATATTTAAGGATTGGAATTGGAGGTATGGCGGCCGGTACGACATCCGGTACTGTTATTCCCATATCGTATCATGTTTTATTTGATAAAGGAAGTAAAGGGCACTTTGAGCTGGGTATAGGGCTGCTTATTTATCGGATGCAAGAACGTGAAGATTATATGAGGCAGACCATAACAAGTAAAAGTACCATCCCCTTGCCTGATATTACTCTTGGTTACCGGTCACAACATCCTACGGGGGGCGCCGTATTCAAAATAGGTTTGTTCCCCTTCCCTTCCCTGGGTTTAGCCGTGGGAGGCGCTTTTTAACAGGTAGGAGAAGCAGCACTTTTTAATCAAATGCCTGTTTCCTCTTTACATCGTGATACGCCTGGCGGTGTAAATAATTATCAAGAATAGCTTTACCGTAATTAAATGCCTTATTTTTATGCGCTTTGGAAAGAATTTCAGTCACTGTCTTTATTGGAAATGAAGGAATCATAATCCTTCGCAGCTTTCATCAATTTTTCATTGGATTCGGAGGGATTAAATAGCGCATGAAAAGAGAATTCAGCATTCCGCTCTGAGGTCAATATTTTTTCCCGCACAGCTATTATGATTTCAGCTTTTTCCCCACTATCTCCTGACCCGCCTGATGCAAGGTCACACTTTCTACTTCCCCAGTGTCGTTTCTGTTAAAAGTAAGCTGCGCTTTGACCACCTTGTAGAAAAATACATTTTTAGACTTTGGAAAGATGGGAACGGCAGGTTGGCCGGTAGCCTGTGCGCTCAACTGTGTCCCTTCTCTTGATACGGTAAGAATAAACCCGGGCGCAAGTTGGTATTTGCCCACATAAGCCTCTAAAACATCTACGTCCAACGCTATTTCCTTTGCCTCTTCCTCTTCCGGTCTGTTCCACGGCTCATTTAAAGGAGACTGCTCATTCAAAATATGGAGTCCGATATCATCGACGTTCTCAGTGGAGTTGGTCAGCACTACCACGCCCTTGTCTCCGTTTTTTATAAATCCGGCAAAAGTCCTGTATCCTCCGGTACCTCCACTGTGCGTTATTATTTCAACCTCGTCAAGAACCCTGGTGAGCCAACCCAAGCCAACAACAAGGGTGCTATCCACCGAGCCTGTTTTTTTATGCGCCAATTGCATGGCAGGGAGCAGCTTACTTTTTCTCATTCCCATATTTGCGCTTACATATTTCAGCATGTCTTCGGCTGTAGAACGAATAGCCCCGGCCCCGGCCAACGCAGGGATGTCCCAGTTTTCAACTTCAACCCCGCTGCTATGGCCCATCGCCAGATTTTCCTTCATTTTCGGAGTAAGCACAATCCGGGTATCATTCATTCCAAGCGGTTTGGCAATGACCTCGGTCATCAACTCCTCGTACGACAGGCCGCTTGTACTTGCCAGCATATGTCCCAACAGTCCCATGGCATAATTGGAGTATTCAAATTTTGAACCTATTTCGCGTGTAAGTTCGTGGTTATTCAAAAATTCAAACATCAGCTCTTCCGTATAGTCTGCATAAGGATTAGCCGGGTTTATAGGACTAAGATTTCCAGGTAACCTTGGTAATGAGGATCTGTGGTTGGCCAAATGAACTAATTGTATGGCTCCTCCATTATGGGTGGGAGCCGTAGTACCCTCGGGCAAATACATTTGTATCGGGTCATCTAAATTCATCTTTTTCTTCAACACCATATCTGCCAGAAGGATCCCGGTAAATGTTTTGGTAATCGAGCCAATTTCAAAGACCGTGTGCTCATCCACTGGATCCTGAGTCTTAAGCGATTTAGACCCGTAACTGAAATAATGGGTACCCTCCGCATCAACAATGCCCACCACAATACCCGTATTGATTTCCTTATCGACTCTGGATCTGATGTTGGCTTTTAC
>JAOUKJ010000709.1 GCA_029882675.1 Cyclobacteriaceae bacterium | reverse complement strand
TAATGAGGATTCTAAAGCCCTGAGCTTTCATTTTAACCAATAACTCTCCGTTTTTTAATCCACTCTAACCCATTTCTGCAACAGTCAGAACTTCAAACCGATCATCAAATCTATATTTTAGTTTTTCGGTAAATTTTCATCAAGCAGCAGCTTCATTCGACAATTCTTCATGTTTAACCAGATACTCTGCCAGATCTAAGACTTTTAAAGCCACTTTTTTATCAACGGAAGGAAAATTTTCCAGGAATTCAAACAAACTGTCGCCGGCTTTGAGGTAGTCAAATAAATTCTTAACAGGAACCCTGGTATTTCTGAATACGGGTGTACCACCTAAAATTTCCGGTGATATAACAATAAGCTTTTTTAATTCGTCATGCGACTTCATATAATTGCTTTTTACCCAACAATTATAACGAATTAATTTCAGTTATGGTTTCTTAGCACATGAATTCCTTCATCAATGTCAGATTTTCGCCACAACCTTCCCGGCTGGAATGACTCTCATTTATCAGAGAAATACTGATCGAGGCAATAAGCGAAAGGAAGGTTTACAAAACCCTTATACGAAAATTTTCGTAATAATATTTGCAAACGAATTTTTCTTACGTTAACATTGTATTACGAAACTTTTCGTAATTATGAAAAAACAACATCAACGACCAACAGAAAAGGAACTTGAAATACTCAGCGTACTCTGGGAAGAGGGGCCTTCTACCGTAAAACAGGTACACGAACTCATGGGCAATACCACCGGATATACCACTACCCTGAAAATTATGCAGATCATGTCTGAAAAAGGACTGGTAAACCGAGAGAAGGAAGGCCGGATTCATATTTACTCAGCGGTAGCATCGGCTGAAAATACAGGGGGAGAACTCCTGAATCGCTTAAAGAACATGGCTTTTGGTGGTTCGTCCATGCGTCTGGTAATGGGTGCTCTGGGCAACAGCAAATCCTCTAAACAGGAGTTACGGGAAATCAGAGAGTATATCGAAAAACTTGAAAAAGGAGAGGAATAATGGACTTATCAGCATTTTATCATCCGGTATTTAAAGCCCTTGGCATGGCACTGACACATTCCCTGTGGCAGGGTGCCGTAATAGCCGTGATCCTGTTGATTATTCTTCAGCTTTTAAAATCGTATAGTGCCAATATCAGGTACTGGTTTTCGGTGATGGCTCTGGCCTTGCTCTTTGGGTGGACAGTATCCACTTTTTTGTATTACCATGAATGGTCAGTACCCAAAACTGAGAATGCAGGGACTTCAGGGTTGGTAACTGATGTTCTTTCGCAAGTATTGAATTACAGTACTTCCTCTCCTTTATCCGGCACCACTTTTTCCGGTCGGTTTTATGCTTATTTTGAAGAAGCTCTTCCCTATGTTATTTCACTATGGACAGTCGGGGTTTTATTTTTTATCCTTCGGCTGGTTTTCGGATTGGCAGGCTTGCGTCAATTACGAACCAGGGGAATACTGCCCCTTCCGGACACGCTCCAAAATAAAGCAGACTTACTGATCAGGAAGGTATGTAAAGATATACCTGTCCGGGTACTCTTATCTGTCCGGGTACATATTCCCATGGTGATCGGTTTTATCAAGCCGGTTATCCTGTTGCCCGCCGGGATCATCACAGGCCTGAGTCCACAACAACTCGAAGCCGTACTGATCCATGAGCTGGGGCACATCAGGCGCAACGATTTTCTGGTGAATATTCTCCTGAACATCATTGAAGCACTGCTCTTCTTCAACCCCTTTGTCTGGTGGGTGAGCAATCACATCCGGCAGGAGCGGGAGATGCATTGTGATGAGATCGCTATTCAGTTTGGAAGCGACCGACTGGAATACGCCAAAACCCTTTCAATGCTGGCTACTATTCAACATCACAGGCTGGCACCTGCTCTTACAGGCAGTAGTAATCAATTATTGAAAAGGATTCAAAAACTCATAAAAATGGAAACAAACAAAGCAAACACCAACCGCACCGTCTCGGCGCTGCTGCTGGCAGGGTTGTTGGGGATCATGGTCATGACCTCCTTCAGTGTGGTGCAGGAAAACAAAGCAAACGAAATGCCGGAACGCCTGGAAATCAGTGTTACCGCCACCGTGCCTGAACCCACAGATGAGTTGGTACATAATAAGGATGTGAGTATAAAACTTTCTGCCTTACCTCCTTCTCCAATAGAATTACTGATCAGG
>JAOUKJ010000145.1 GCA_029882675.1 Cyclobacteriaceae bacterium | reverse complement strand
AAGTGGCCACGAAATGGTGCGACCGGAGCATTTTCAAATTCCTGTTTTGCCGGATGCCGTTGACATCACGGTTAAGGTAATAATTGGGCCTTTCTGTGCGGCTGTGAAGGCCATACGCTATCCCAAAACCACTACTGTTTCCGGGTTTCCATTCCAGCGAGGCCCTGGGTTCTGCCAGTGTTTGTCCGTTCAGCGAAAAGTGTTGTACGTTCAGCCCCCCTTGCAGCGTCCACCATTCAGACAAGGCCAATTGGGCCAACCCGTAAACAGAACCCAATATACTTGAGCCCTTATCATCAATCAGGGTGCGGAAAGTCCCGTTTTCCTGGCGCTGAAGGTACAGATTGTAGTTTTGAAAATACGAACGCATACCAAATTCCATAATGTGGCCTTTTTCAAGAAAGCTATTGAATTTAGTTTGGGCAACCAGATCCCAGTTTCCATTTTTTATTCGTTGGTCCGGATTGACCTCCCCCGTATCAATCATTTTATCGGTTGCCAGGTCTAACCCATTTGATGTAAGTGCGATATCAGATTCCAGAAAAGAAGACTTACCAACATAAACGGTGTGTTTGATCCCTGAGGAACCCATATATTGTTTCGCGTCCTGACCCAATTGGTCTGACTCGTATTTCCATTGTGTCAAGTCCTCCTCAATACTTTGGCCGGAATTATCTATGAGCCCTATCCCCCAAAAGGAAAAAAGACCACTTGATTTGGTGGGCACCTTAAATTTAAAAGCCAAGTCCTGATAGTTGGTTCCTCCGGCTTCTTCGGGCAGAATGGGTGCCAGCAAGCCGAGGGCGGAATAGCGGTAATTGAACAGGTATGAAGCGCTTGAGTTCCCGGAAAGAGGGCCTTCAGAGGAGACATCAACACCTGTGATTCCGGCCTGCAAGGTGTATTCTCTTTTATCATTGTTGCCACTGCGCATAGACAAATCAAACACCCCGGAAATGGCATTGGAGTAGGCCGCAGGAAAAGCACCTGTGAGAAAATCCGAATTGGCGAGCATTTGGCTGCTTAAGGCAGTGAGAGCACCTCCTCCAAAGGACCCCAGGTCGGCAAAGTGATTGGGGTTGGATATCTCCACACCTTCCATTCGCCAGAGCAACGACCCTGGATTATTGCCGCGTACTACAATCCCATTGCTCTGGATACCGCTCGATACCCCTGCAAAGGATGAGGCAAGCCGGGCCGGGTCATCAAATCCGCCGGCATACCGATTGGCCTCTTCCACACTGAGCATCCTTGCATTGATGCCCGCCAAATTGTTTACAGGTTGAGATTTGTTTACCTCGGGCGTCACTACCACATCCTGAAGTTCGGTGTAAGATTCTGTCAGTTGTACATTCAGTACCACATCCTTTCCGGATGTCACCAGCAATTCCCTGATCAAAACCGGCTCGAAACCCATAGAGGAGATATTAACTGTAAAACGGCCAACGGGTACACCTTCTATACTAAACATTCCATTCATATCTGTAACAGCACCAATAACAGGATCTGTTCCATCAATTTTTAAAGTGGCATATGGCAAGGGTGCACCGGTAGCCTTTTCAGTAATTTGCCCTTTTATAGTGCCTGTAATCTGTGTCTGCGCAATGGCCATATTGATGCCCAACATCATCACTAATACAAATATCTTTCCTTTTTTCATACTTATTTTTTTTCCACAAAACAGGTAGAAATCAAAAGACCAAGCGTCCAATCCGAACGGATCGAACTCCTTTTTTAGAAAAATTATGAGGACTGAAGTAAATTACTGCGGTATTGGGAGGGGGTCTTTCCCGTAAATTTTTTAAATATGGTATTGAAAGTCGTTTTCGAATTAAAGCCTGCTTCCAGCCCGATGGCCAGAATGGTCAGGTGCTTCTTTTTCTCATTAATGAGGTTGTTGATAACATAATTAACACGGAACTCATTGACAAAATCAAAAAAATTATAACCAAAGTGGCTATTGATGATTTGCGAAAGATAATGGGTAGATATGCCTGCTTCCTGAGCAAGTTGCTGAAGGGTAAGATTACTATCCAGGTATAACTGGTTCTCTTTCATCAATTTAGCCAGCTTTTCTGCATATGTTTTGGCCTTTTCATCAGAAAGGCCGGAACGGCCATATTTTACCTGATTTTGTTTATCACCGGAATAATCATCAGGCAGATCCCTTGTTACCTCTTCCATGACGGTATTTTTGAAAACAGGCGTTCTGGATATACCAAAATACCCCATTCCATACACATAAATGGCCCCCAGTACGGTGCTCAGGTGAAAGGCGGATAAATTGAAATGCAAAAGGTTTAAGATGTTCTCGGTGAGAAATATCAGAACGACGGCTATTGCCAGATAAGTCAGCAACCTTAACCAGTGAAGACGAATACTTTCAATGCTCGAAAATACCTGTCTGATCCTGTCCGAATACCAGGCCAACTCCCTCATCGTGAGGGCATAATAAGTCAAGACGTGTCCGACATACAACCAGTTGATGGCAATAAATCCCGATTCCTGTTCTTCCAATAAGATGCTTCCGTAATACTGGGGAATCCAGCCACCTGATACCATGAGAACAAATCCGGCAATAATCACAAATGGTGCCAAATGGAGCATTTCAGCCTTTTCGAATTTTCGTGGCTGATGGACCAAATATTTGGTGTACAGATAATGGAGCGGTCCCAAAAGAAAAATCACTGCAGGTAAAAGTGTCCCAATAGTCATTGGGCCATAGATGCCCTGCTCTTCCAGATACACATGCACCAGGCTGAGCGAAAAAATGAGCATCAAACTCCCCAGGAAGCGATTGGGGTAGAGCGCTGAATATCGATGAAAAATCAGCACAGTGATCAGAATGCCTTGCGCAATGGCAATGATCAGTATGATATTGATGGTGTTTAAAATAGTACCGGACTCCATTACTTAAATCGATTCAAAAATTAAATTATTCCTTCTCCTGCCTCCTTTCTACTTCCCTTTCCATTTTTGCTGAGTAGCAAACCGGCTTATGTAAGACCTGATTTTGTAAAACACTTCCTTTTCTCCCTTACGGACGCCAGACTTTTCAATGGCCGCCCTTGCCGTATCTTCATCTTTGAACCGACAAACCTCCATACCCGTTGGAAACTCCCCATCGCCAGACCCAAAGGCCCATTCGAATGGATGGCTGTAAAAAATAAATTCGGGCCCATACGCTTCTAATATTTCCAAGACCTTAATCCTATAGGCCTTAAACTTTTCAAAAGTCCCTGGTATAGACCATCCTTCAGTAATTAAAAAGACGCCTTCGTCATAGTTATTGTCCATGTTGTATTTCGGTTTTTGTAAATTTAACAAAAACACCAGAAATGAAGACTTTACAAGTCGTTTGAAATTTGCTAAAAACGTCAATTTGTATTATTCCATCCCATTTTTTACATTTATTGTCCCTTGCCAACTAAAACCTAACAAAATGATGTTGCGTATATCCCATATTTCGGTGTTTTTGCTTTTAGTAGTTTTCTGCTATAACGCTACGGCCCAAAAGAAAACAAACACTGATTCCCTGGCCCTCTTCAAAGAAGTGAAAGAGAAGTACGGGGCCTATGAGAAAAAGCACGGCCATTACATCCAAACGCCCAATGTAAAGATGCATTATCTGAAATGGGAAAACCCGGGGGGCGTGCCGTTGATCTGGATGCACGGGACTTACAGCAATGCTTATGAATTAATGGCTTTTAGCGATGAACTGATCGCTATGGGTTTTGAGGTGTATTCCATTGATTATTACGCCCACGGACAGACGCCCGTGCCGGAAAAAGAAGTCTCCCACTACCACATTGCCGACGATGTGCTGTTCCTGATGAATGCTGAGGGTATCGACAAAGCCGTGATAGGTGGTTGGTCCAGAGGAGGGTTTATTTCCTCTATGTTTTATGATCAGTACCCCGACAGGACGTTAGGGCTTATATTGGAGGATGGTGGCTTCGACAACTTCATTGTTAGTTACAACAATGCAGACAGTGAGGAAAGAAACACTTTCTTTGAACAAATGAGAAATTTTGAAGACCCTACAGAAAAATTATTTGATTCTCTGCGAGAGGCGTGGGATTATTATAATAAGACAATTTACACCTGGTACTCTTTTCATTCTGACTTTATTAAGGTTGATGAAAAGTTTTTATGGGGAATAAACGCATTAAGAACAGTCAACAATGCCGACTGGGGTATCAACCCGGGACTAGCAAACCTTGTTAAAGCAAGAAAAGAGGATGTGGCAGAAATGGATAAGTATTTCAAAAACCCGACAATAGCCCCATTATTCTTTAGGGAGATATATTCGTTTGATGTTGAAATTTTATTTAGACACTTACATGTCCCGACATTGATATTCGATCCCCGACAGGAGAAAGAAGATTTTCTAAGTGATGTGGGAGATCAGGCTGAAATGCTGGCCCGACGTCATCCCAAATATATTATCCACAAAATATATAAAGACACTCACCATGAAGTAAAATTCCAACGACCCGAACAATTCCTCAATGACGTGGAGGAGTTTTCGGAGCGGATAAAGGCGCATTATGAAGAGCATGAAAACATTTCGAAATCTATTGCAGAAAGGCTGATCGAAGGACTAAATATACGGGATGCTAAAATTTACGAAAAACTATGCGCCGACAACTACACTTCCTTTTTTCCGTCAAACAGCAAAATTGCTATGACAAAGGAGCAGGAACTCAGAAATGCGCAGGGCGCATGGAAGGCCTTTCCCGACCTGAAGTGGATCATCAGCGATATGATAACCGATGGCAACAAGGTGGCCGTAAGTTTTACCATTACCGGTACCCATCAGGAAGACTGGGGAGGAATACCTGCCAAGGGAAATGTAATCAATATTGGTGGCCTTATGACCCTCGAAATTGAGGAGGAAAAGATCGTCCGGAAATATGAAGAGATGAATGTGGAAGACCTTTTTGGGCAGATGCAGCAATGATTTTTATGAAACACACTATTATATTCTATGAAAAACCACCGCCTTGTTTTTTCGATAATTATGCTGGCAGGAATGCTATTTTGTTTAGTGGGTTGTGATAATGCAAATCCGGATAAACCACAGGAAAGAACCTCTATTTCAGAAGACTCCCTGCAAGTATTACAAGCGGCCGAACAACTTTCTCTGGGGTTTAAGAACAAAGACCTTGAACTATTAAAGGGAGTTTATGGAGATTCAATTACCCGAATGTCAGTCGGTTCGCCGGCCTCCGTAATATCCAAAGACTCATTACTACAACGGATTGAGATTTTCTTTAACAAAGTGGACTTCGACCAACTGGAGAGAAAGACCGTTGAGCTCAAAATATCCGATGGTCTGGCAGTGATCCGCTCCATGTACCGGGAGCATTGGTATGTAGACGGGGATACTATACTGATGGTGGGTAAGGATGTGGATATCTGGGAAAAGGATCAGAAAGGTGAATGGAGACTGACCCTGTTATCGGGCGATGAATATGAAGAAGAGAAATGAAAATAACTATAAATATTCATGCAAATTATTTTAAAACCAATCACCTTCCTCCTGACCCTGTTATGTTTTTGCGGCCTTTACGCTCAGGAAAACAACAATATTGTTATCGGAAAAAAGCATTCCCTCCACTCCAATATTCTGGATGAAAAACGGCCTTATTGGGTACATTTGCCCAAAGGTTATGAATCCCAGAAAAAGGAAAAGAAATACCCGGTGCTTTATGTGTTGGATGGGGATATATATTTTCAAACAACTGTTGGAGTAGTTCAGTTTATGGGCAACGGCCCCTTAGGGCATACCGAAATCCCTGAGTTTATCATTGTGTCAATACCACACTTCGACAGGACAAAGGATCTGACACCTACCAAGGCAAACAAATGGGTACAAGGTGAAGACGCTGTTGGATTGCAGACCAGTGGTGGAGCGATTGACTTTTTAAGATTTGTGAACGAAGAGTTAGTGCCTCATATTGAATCGCAGTATAGTACTGAAAAATTTAAGGTACTTGTTGGTCATTCATTTGGCGGGTTGTTTTCTGTCTATTCACTATTTAGTGGTTCAAGTTTTAACGCATTTATTGCAATGGATCCGAGTTTTTGGTGGGACGATAATTTTATGATCAATTATGTGCAATCAAAAATAGATGAGGGTATGAAGTTTAAAGGCTATTTATATATGGCAGTTGCGCATAATGAACCCACTGAAGTGGATACAAGAAATGGACGTAGAGTTCAGGAAGATCTTTTTTCGATTATTGAGCTAAGCAAAGGAAAAAACCTTAAGGTGAAATATGAGGCTTTTGAAGAATTAGATCATAGGTCTGTTTATTTACAGGCACTTTACCATGGTCTGCTCTTTGTATTTGAAGGTTACAATTTACATCCTCCTTATCCGGCAGACCCAAATGAGGTTGATATACACTTTGAAAAGCTTTCAGATAACCTGGGCTTTTCCATAACAAGTGAGCGAGCACTTCAGGATATTGCAGGCAGTTTTCTATATATCAAACAATTTGACAGGGGCATTAAGTATTTGAGCCACTATGAAAATAAATATGGCCTATCCGGGTTTACAACATTTTTACTTGGGCAGGCCTATGCTGGAAAAAAGGACATGAAAAAAGCCATTGAATATTTTAAAAAGGCCGTGGAGCTTGACCCGGAAAACACTTATTTTAAAATGACGCTGGACAAGGCTCTTAAAGAGTAATAACTTACCTTATTGATCGGAGGCATAGGCCAGGGCAGCATATACATCTTCCCGGGCAAGATGCGGATAGGCCGTCAGGACTTGTTCAATAGTCATCCCTTCGGAAAGTTTCCGAAGAAGAAGCTCTACCGTAATCCTGGTCCCCGCTATTACGGGTTTACCCAACATAATATCGGGATTATGAGTAATTCTTTGTGTATAGTCCATGGATATTGTTTTCTCTTTTTATAAAGATAAAGAAATATGCGGAAATAATGAAATTCGGATTCCATTCAAGGGCTTATAAAGGGTTTTTTACAGACAATAATTTGTAGCATTCAGTTTAAAATTATAAATTTAACACTTTAGGCTCCATTATACTATGCAAAATACTATAAAACCAATCACCCTCCTGTTGGCCTCGTTGTGGTTTACCGCTGTATTCGCCCAAGAAAACAACGATATAGTCATAGGGAAAAAGTACTCCCTCCACTCCAATATACTGAATGAAGACCGGCCCTATTGGGTGCATTTACCTAAAGGATATGATTCTTTAAATAAGGAAAAGAAATACCCGGTGCTCTATGTGTTGGATGGCGCTAAAAATTTCGAATCTACGGTAGGTTTGGTGCAATTTATGGGCAACGGGCCCTGGGGACATACCCAAATTCCGGAGTTTATCATTGTGGCCGTACCCCATGAAGACCGGACAAAAGACCTGACGCCGGTAAAAGCGACCAAAGGATTTGATGGTGAAGAAGCGACTGACGATTTGAGTACAAGTGGTGGTGGCCCGCAGTTTCTCAACTTCATGAAAGACGAACTCCTGCCGCATATTGATCAATCGTATCATACAGAACCGTTCAGGGTACTGATTGGTCATTCCTTCGGCGGCTTGTTTGCTACATGGGCATTTATAAAGGATGCTCCGTTTAATGCCTTTATTGCCATTGACCCCAGCTATTGGTGGGAGGATAATTTCCTTGTTAAAATGGTCGGATCGGAGGAATATAAAGGCAAGGAATACACTAGTTTTTTATATGTACCGGTGGCCCATAATGACCTTACCACTTTGGACATAAACAAACACAGAAGGGCGCAGGAAGACTTTTTTGTGGCCCTGGAAGTAAACAGTTCAGGGACTTTAAAAGCAAAATTTGAGTACTTTGAAGATGAAGACCATGGATCCGTGGTTTTGCAGGCAACTTACAATGGGTTATTGTTTGTTTTTGATGGGTACAAATTACCTGTTCCCTATACGGGTAAAAATCCTGAACAAGTGGCCAAATATTATTCTGACTATTCTGAAAAACTAGGACTGAATGTTCCAGGTGAGCCCATGATTACAACTATTGGTTTTAGTTATTTTCAACATAAAGACTATGACAAAGCCCTGTCTTTTTTTGAATGGAATATTAGAAGGAACCCGGAATCCGCGGAAGCACAATTTTATATGGGCATGGTATATCAGCAAAAAAAGGAAATAAAAAAAGCCATTGGGTACTACAAAAAAGCCGTAGAACTCGACCCGGAAAACACTTATTTTAAAAGCGCCCTGAGCAAGGCGTTGGAAGACAAGTGAAGCGATTTAGTGCCGTCTTAAGCTCTTAAATTGATTTGGTTTATAGAATATCTAAGGGTAAATTTGGTAAATTAATCAGTCATGAGCACAAGTTTGAAGAAAGACAGGGCAGGTAATTACTTTCGTTTTATGAAGAACTGGGATAATAAATCCAAAAAGCAGTTGATCAGTAAATTAACCCGATCTATAGATGAAAAACCTGGTGATGATCATAATGACTTTTCCAATTGTTTTGGTGCCTGGCAGGATGATCGCTCAACAGAGAAAATAATCAATGAAATCCGTGGGTCGAGAATAAATTACCGTGAAATTGAAGAGTTTTAATACAGTTCTTGCTTGATACAAATATTTGCATCTATTATTTCAAAGGATTATATGGCCTGAAAGAGAAAATTTCTAAAATCGGGTATAAAAATTTTTCCATTTCTGAAATTACTATTACTGAGCTGATTTATGGGGCTGAAAAAAGTCAGAACATAAGCAAGAATATTCGTATAGTTGATAATTTTATAGAGAAAATAGATATCGTCCCAATTTTCAGTGCCATCAGAATTTATGGTAAGGAAAAAGCAAGGTTGAG
>JAOUKJ010000708.1 GCA_029882675.1 Cyclobacteriaceae bacterium | reverse complement strand
GACCTTATCATCAATATGGTCATCACCCGTCTCGGCTACCAGATCCCTGATTCGGCTTTCTTCAATACTAAACAATGAAGTTTTTTTTGTTTTCCGAAAATAACGGTTGATTTCATTGGTGGCTATCCTGAATAACCAGGCCGAAAAAGGTAGTCCCCTATACTCATATTTCTTCAGGTTTTGCAAAGCCTTTAAAAACGTTTGTGAGGTAATATCGGCGGTGGCATCTTCATCTTCCGTACGGCGGAATACATACTGAAAAATAGCGTTAAAATATTTATCATACAGTTTGCCAAAATGCTCCACATCTTTTTTTGCGGCATCTACCAGCATATTTTCTTTTATTAATTCATCGTTTGATAAATGCCGACCTGCTTTCACATTGTATTGGTTTAGGTTTTACTTAAATAATCAGTTTTAACACGAATAGTCACATAGTTAAGTAATTTTTCATTTAATTTGTTCTTGTATAAACTGGTTACCTATGATAGGTTTATCATTATTAACGTACAAAATCAATTAAAATTTTACGCAATGAAGAAGGTTTTATTAATCTTACCTGCTCTGGTATTCTGTTCTACACTGGTTAGGGCGCAGCTGGTTCAGGCACACGTAGGTGCTTCTACGGCCATAAACAGCACTTTTGTCCTTGATCAGGGCCTCAAGGCAGATCCACAGTATGTTTCGGTAACGGACTTCCAAATGGCACCCTTTGGTTTTAACTTTGGTGTTAACTTTGGCAAAAAATTCGGACTCCAACTGGAATCCATCCTGGCCAATTACAAGCAAGTATATAAAATAAAAGACAAGGTTGATCAGGCCAAAGAAATTGGTGAAATGGGCTTTGAGATGAAGTACCTGCACTTACCCATGTTATTAAAATTTATGAATGGCAGCGACAAAAAGGCCCGTATGAATTTTAACTTTGGCCCGCAGCTTTCCTTATTGAGGAGCGGGGCGGAGACACTGGCTTTCGGCCCGGATGCTGCCGGACAATCCATGGCTATCCCTGACATCCCGATCGATCCGTTAACAGGTGAGCCCGACATGTCTAATCTGCCCGTTGGTACAACGTTTGATCCTGCATCGGGTGAATATACACTGCCTGATCCTTTTCCAACTGATCCCGCAGCAGCTGATCCCAAAACATTGCTGGAAAAAGGAGCGGCTAACAAGCTGGAGTCCTTTAAAAACCAAGAGTTTCATATTGTTGGCGGTTTTGGTCTGGACGTAGACCTGAGTCAAAACATCTATATGTCGCTCAATGTAAAGGCCGACTATAGCTTTACCGATATGCGTAATGGAGACCTGATCGACCAATTACAAGGCGGTTCGGTAAGTGACATCTTTGGCAACCGATCCAACCTGGCCATAGGGGCACAGATCACCGTAAATTATATGTTTGGCGGTTTGCGTTCTTTTAAAAAGGACAAGGGCGGCGATAAATAATAACAAGCGCTTTTAATTAGAAAAAGATCAATAAAATCCCCGGAAACACGAAAAGGTTTCCGGGGATTTTTATTTTTACGAACGTAAGAACGTCCTCCGGATCTAAGTATAAACCTGCATCATTCAATGGGTTTTGTAGTAGAAAACGCATGGGTCAACCAGGCAAAAATTCACTTTATGAATATAAGCATTAAATCCGTTTGTCCGGGTGTTTATGAAATCAGGGAATTGGGATTTGTTTCTTCCTATCTCGTTACAGGGACAAATCTTTCTGTCATGATTGACACGGGCTTCGGTGTATTTAATACCTTCGAGCTGATCAGGCCATACGTCTCAGGTGATGTCCTGGTGGTTAATACACATGTTCATCCTGATCATTCCAATGGCAACCGATATTTTCCTGTTACCAGCATGGGAAAAAAAGAATGGCAAAACCACGGTATGAAATGGAATCGTTCTACACCAAATATCCTGAAAGGTACCTGGGATCCCGGAGCTATTTTTAGGCTAACGGGTTTAAATGACAGGTTACCTCAGGGTTTTAACCCGGAAGATTATAACAAATTTGTGGCTAAAGGATTGCCCGATCCCAACTATTTGTGGGCAGATGGAGATGTCATTGACCTGGGTAATAACTCAATTCAAATCTTTGATACACCGGCACATACCAGTGGAAGTATAAGCCTGCTGGAAAAGAACAATGGAATATTTTTTGTGGGCGATGTTTTTGCTAAAAATGCACCCTGGTACCTG
>JAOUKJ010000144.1 GCA_029882675.1 Cyclobacteriaceae bacterium | reverse complement strand
GTTGATGTTGGGGGTGGTGATATAGGCCTTGCCTCCCGGACGAAGCACGCGGTGAATTTCTTGCAGAAACAGCTTATCGCTTTTAATATGCTCAATCACCTGAAAAGAGACGATCGTATCGAAACTATTGTCGGCCAGGCCGCTAAATGGCGGGATATTGGCACAGATAAATTTAGCTTCGGGGTGGCTGGTCTGTAGCTTGTCAACCACCTCCTGTATTTTGTCGATGGCCGTATAGGTGGTCACTTTGTCTTTGAGCAATTCTACACCTCTGCCTTCGCCACAACCGATCTCCAGCAGGTCGCCTTTTACGTGGTTGGCCACCCAAATATAGGGTTTGAGCAACCTTTGGTGAATGGGATTGTCCGAAACGATCTTATCTGACGCTATTTCTGTTGTATATATAGCCATAATTATAAAAGTTGGCACAAATTTAGCTTATTTGTTTATCTTTCCACATTTATAATAAGTAAGAAAAAGGAAGCAAGAAGAGATCGTTAGGAAGAAAATATTTTCTACGCCTGAATAAATAATAAAAGTGATGAAACGGCTTTATGTATTATTGGTATTTATCGTTACAGGGAGTCTCCTGCATGCCCAACCTTTGTCAAAACTCAACTTTTCGGCCAATTACTATCCTGATAACAGCATAAGGGCAACACAGTTGCTTCTGGAAGATAAGTTATTTATCCAACTGACCAATCCGGACAATCATGACCTTGCACTTAAACTGGTAGAGTTTGGTGGGTGGAACAAGAAGCCAGAGAACGAGATACCACTGGAAGGCTTTTGCGATCAGGGGCGTTGTGATGTAGAAATAGGCCCTGACAAAATCCGGGAAGGCTTCACCTACGTGCTCTGGGTATATGATAACCAGCTGGAAGCCGATCTTTTTTTCGAGATACACAGCCTCACTAATAACATCCCGGACATCATACTTAAAGACCACAACGGGCTCCTTCTGCTCGATGATTACCTCACACTCAATAGTGAAGTAATGGTTCAGAGCCTCAGTTCCGTACTCGGCGTTTACGTTAATTACTACAGTCACGCTTTCACGCCTGCCGATCCTCCAACGGGTGTTCGCAACCTGCCTTCGCGGGCACTCATTCCGGATACCGTTTATTTTATCAGCAACAACGTGCCGTTCAAACCACTTGGTGCCGGATTGTATTTTTTCCAAAACGACACTTCACAGATTGAAGGAATGGCCATCCGCGTAGAAAAAGAAGCATATCCGGGGTACAACGAGTTGGTCGAACTGAAAGAATGTATGGTGTATATCACCTCGGGCAAAGAGTGGAAAAAACTAAACAATCCTGCCCTCGACAAGAAAATATTTGACGGCGTCTGGCTTGAAATGGCTGGCAATACTTCCGATGCAGGAGAGGCGATTCGCACTTATTTCAGGCGGGTAAAAAAGGCCAATGAATTTTTTACCAATTATAAGGAAGGATGGAAGACCGATATGGGAATTATTTATATTATTTTTGGCCCACCGCAGGAAGTGAATGTGGAAAGAAAAAGGGAGGTATGGCATTATACCGAAGCATTAACCCACGATGAAGTGGAGTTCATATTCGAAAAAAGACCCAATCGCCTCAGTCCCGATAATAAAGTCCTGCTCAGAGACAACCATTATTCACATGCCTGGAATTACACAATCGACAGAATAAGAAGGGGCAAAGAGAAATGAACAAAAAAGACATGATTTTCGGCGCAAGAGCCGTTTTGGAAGCTATTGAAGCAGGTCGGGAAATCGACAAGATTTTTATTCAGAAAAATACCAAATCAGAACTAACCGGAGAGGTAGTCCGTCAGGCTAAAGACCATCATATTCCCCTGCGTTCTGTGCCTCCCGAAAAATTACAGACCATCAGCAAAAAAAACCACCAGGGAGTGCTTGCATTTATCTCACCCGTGGTCTTTGCCTCACTGGATCACATCATTCATTCGGCATTTGAAAAAGGGGAAATGCCTTTTATTCTGATGCTCGACCGGATCACCGATATGCGCAATTTTGGCGCTATTGCCCGTACAGCCGAGGGGGCCGGTGTACATGCCCTGCTCATCCCCTCCCGAGGGGGAGCCGCTATCAGTGCCGATGCGGTGAAAACTTCTGCCGGCGCTCTACACCATATACCACTTTGCCGTGCTGAAAACCTGAAAGAGGCCCTTCATTACCTCAAAGAAAGTGGACTACAAGTGGTGGGCCTGTCTGAAAAAGGAAAGAAGACGTTGTTTGAAGAAGACCTCTCCGGACCTCGTGTGATGATCCTGGGTTCGGAAGAAGATGGCATTTCTCCCGAATACCTGAAATTGTGCGACCAGGTAGTGAGCATCCCCATGTTGGGCCAGATCGGTTCACTAAACGTTTCAGTATCCGCTGGCATTGCCCTGTATGAGGTGGTGAGACAGCGCGGCAGCTAGTGCTTACTGCTTCTTTGTCGTCACCTTCACCCCATAGGCCGCTATCAGCAATTCCATTCCTGTTATTTTCCCGCCTTCTTCTGTGAAGTTCACTTCCATCATACCATCTGTTGTCGTGAAATGCGTGGCATCTTTGGGCAATAATAAAGATTCACTGTTTCCGGGGATGGACATATACATGACACCTTCCTTCTTGATGATCTGTATGGTAATGGGGTATTGATCCGCCGGGTAATCACCAATTATGTCTTCTTTTACTTTAAAAGTAGAATAACGCTCCTGTAATGTTGGGTAAAAGTTGTCCTTTTCATCAACATCTACCATGTCTTTGTTTAAAATAAAGGACTTTATGTTTTTATGATCAGGGAGTGTGAGCGTAAAGCTGGTGTTATCACCTGCCCAAATTTTGGCACTCTCCATAACCGTTTTGAAACTACCATCGTTATATTCAATCTCCACTGAAACAGGCACAGGCCTTTTTCCTTTTTTCAGAACAGTTAGTTTGCCTTTACTGTACGAACCAATGGCCAAATCGGGATAACCCAACCCGAAATACCAGGGCTCCCACAACCAATTCAGATCTTCCCCCGCCACATTTTCAAAAGTATTGAAGAAATCGTAGGGCGTAGGTGACTTTTGAGCCCAACGTCTGATGTATTCACGGAAGCACTCCAGAAATTTTTCTTCTCCCAAATGCTGGTAGAGCAAGGCATAGGTAAAAGCCGGGAGCGGATAGGAATGGTAGCCATAATTTCCAGCCATATACTGCGAAGAGGTCACTGCAGGCAAATCACCAATCGTTCCGGTCGTCCCCTGCAGACCCATTTTAAAATGGCTGTATAAGGTAGTATTATCAGCCGTTTCTTTAAAATACTTATGGGTTACCAGTGCTGTAACAAAATCAGCCCAGCCCTCATCCATCCATGCAAACCGCCTTTCATTCACGCGCACATACATCGGGAAATACGTGTGAAACATCTCGTGGATGGTCACTCCTTTTCCCGGCCCGGCATTATTGGCCATCATGGGAAATTCCATACCTCCACCATGCAAACCAATAAAGGTCGTAAAGGCAGGATAAGGATAGGGTATGCCCGGCACATCTTCGGAAAAATGCTGCATGGCTTTTTGCTGAATTTTTGTCACTTCGGTAAACTGTTTAGCCTCCATGGCCGGATAAGCCGAACTAATCAGCACATCACGCCCATCCACCTGCTGGGAAGTGGCGTCCCACAGATAATGGTCGCTCATGGCAAAGGCAAAATCAGATACTTCACTGGCCGTATAATGCCAGGTGGTGGATTTCATTTTCAGATTATCCAGGTCGTCCTGAGCTACAACTCCAATCACATCTTTTGATTTTCTGGCCTTTGAATAACGTTCCAAAATATTATCCGGCAGTATATCTTCCGCATTGTTCAATACTCCGGTGGCCCATACCAGAAAACTGTCGGGCGCCGTGATGCTGACATCAAAATTGCCCAGGTTGTTGTAAAATTCAGTACCGAACGTATAATTGATCCTGTCCCAGCCAAAGATATCGTCATAAACAGCTATCTGTGGGTACCAGTAGGCGATAAAGAAGGAGGTGCTGTCGATAGCACCTGTCCTGCGGACGGTCAAAGGGACTTTTTGTTTCCACGACACATCAATCGTCAATTCTTCACCCGTTTTTAATGGTTCCGCTAAAGTCAGGCTCAAATTGGTTCCTGAACGCCGTGCCTGTTGGGGTATATTGAGATCGTAGGGTTGCCCGTTGATCTTCAGTTCGCCAATTTCCACCCCCTCGCCAATGTCTTTCTCATTGACGGCCATATCCCGGCGGTTACCCTTTTTAAAGACATCGTAATACAGACGTACCACAATATTAGAAAGCACATCGGGAGAATTATTTATATAGATGACCGTTTCCTTACCTGAAATTTCACGTGTTTCAGGTGTCACGGTAACATCAATTTTATAATCAGCAGTATTGTGCCAGTATTTGGCGCCGGGCTTTCCATCATGACTACGTGTTCCGTTTTTATAGGCTTTCTGAAATTCCAGGGGTGTATGCAGGTCGTCGTTTTGAGCATATGACATGGAAATAATAAACAATAGGGAGAGAAATAAGACGGAGCGTTTCATTGTTGAATAAATTTATTTATTAAATTAAGTCAATTTAAACTATATACACAACAACGCCCCTATAAAGATGTTAGTTTTGGAGACAGGAGAGCTGGAAATGGCGGTTTGGGGGTGTGAAGAGGCGTGAAGTTGTGAGAATGCCGTTATCCGGGTTTTACAGCCCGGCTCAACTGTGGCACCTTCGTACGCATAGCGTTGATCTTCATCCTGATGCAAGAAGGATCTTACCTTTCACCGCTGTATATTTTCAAATAGTTTGTAAATTGGATTGAAAAACAAATAAAGCAGTATGACTTATACCAACCGACGTAATTTCCTTAAACAGACTACCTTTCTTACAGGGGCTGTTTCGCTGGGTCTTTTTGCCTTTAAGGCAGAGCCCAATGAGGTCCTGGAAAGCATTAAAGCCTTTATTGCTAAAACAGCCAATCCGGACGGATCCTTCAACCCGGGCACAGTGAACGGCTATGAGGGCACTTCCGACACCCGGGCTTCAGGGATTGCGGCACCTGCCTATGCCACCATCCTCTCCAATACCTTTGGCTGGCAACTCCCCTATCAGGATAAAACCAAGGCCTTTCTACATGCTTGTCAGCAATCCGATGGGGCCTTTTATGCCCCGACAGGCAATTTTGACCCCCAGGCCCCACTGGCAAAATTGTACAACACCACGCAGGCCGTTGTCGCCCTGCGCCTTTTAGGGGAAAAACCTCAATATGATCCCAAGCCTGTTATAGATTACTTTTTTGAAGAAGAGCGTTTTACCAAACTCCCTTTATATACCACCAGCTTTTTTCCACTTTTTTACAGCGCCCTGGACGAAAAAATGCCTCAGCATATTGACCAGGCTATGCGCGCTTATATCCTGAGGGAGCAAAAAGAAGATGGGTACCTGCAAGACCATGTCGCCTCTACTTTTCATGCGGCCCACTATTTCAGGTGCATCGGGCAACCCACACCAAAAGCCGTTGAAATGGTAGAGCGCGTACTAAAAGACCAGAAATCCGACGGCTCCTGGGCCATTAAACACCCCGACTGGGACGTTCATGCCTGTTTCGATGCCTTGTTTGTCCTCCGGCAATTGGGCGATCCAAATGATCCTCGTCTTGATAAAGCATATGCACAGGCTACCAAATGGATATTGTCGTGCCAAAAACCGGATGGTGGCTTCAGTCATTACCCGGACGGCACTTTCTCTGACATGGACGCTGTCTATTTTCATACCGGGGGCCTGGTGATGACGGGTTATCTTCCTATTGATGACCACCTGCAACATGCGGAAATATTGGGTTGGGGACATGCCATGAATCCTGGAAAACGTTATTCATGTATTGATTAAAACGCCCCTCGCATCGCTGCTTTCATCACCTCTATCGGTGCCTGTTGTCCTGTCCAGTATTCAAATCCAATGGCTCCCTGGTAAACGAGCATGCCCAAGCCATCAAGGGCAGTGGCGCCCCGCTTTTTCGCTTCAGCTAAAAACATCGTGTCCGGTGGATTGGGAATGACATCACAAACCACCATACCAGGCTTTATCCCATCGTAATCCAGGTCAGGTTTTTCACTGACATGGGGATATAACCCGATACTTGTGGCATTGACCAGAATATCGACCTCATCCCTGACCTCCACTGGCCCGTACCAGCCCCTGAAATCTGCTGTGGCGGGGGTATTTTCCGAGATGTGGTTGGTCAGATCCTGCCCCTTTTCCCCGTCCCGGTTCACGATGTGAATATGGGATGCACCAGCCAGCGCCGCTTCCACGGCAATGGCACGGGCAGCGCCCCCGGCACCCAGGAGTTGTATCCTTTTCTCCTTCAACGAAATGCCCTCCTCCCCCAACGCCCGGACAAATCCCTTGCCATCGGTATTTTCACCGTATAATTTTCCCTCTACAACTTTCACCGTGTTAACTGCCCCAATGAGGCGGGCATCGGGGCTCATCTCATCCAGAAAGGGAATAATGTCTGTTTTATGGGGTATGGTGAGGTTAAAGCCCTTCATGCCAAAAGTGATGGCCGCCTCAATGGCTTTTTTTAGTTCACCGGGGTTAATTTCAAAGTTGAGATAGCGCCAATTCATATGGAGTGCCTTGAAAGCGGCCTCCTGCATCACCACTGTTGGGTTTTCATCCACCGGGAAGCCAAATACGCCGATGAGTTCAGATCGGTACATTGCCATAATGTTCTAATTAATTTCGTTGCTAATAATACGAAAAAAAACGGAGAGAACATAAACCAAAAGATATGAGAAGAGAGACGTGAGATTTTAGAGATGAGGGGGTGTGGGGCTGGGAAAAAGAAAGGGAAGCTACACGTATGGAGATAAAAAGCGTTGGTCAATCTGACTTTCCACGCTTTATTGGTCTTTTCACTCCCGTGAATACGGGGCTACCCATTACTGTTTATTTATTATGGCGCCAGCATCTTCCCCGCAAAAACAATAGTATTGGTATGCCGTTCTCTGATCAGAAATATAAACGACCGGTCGATGCGAACCACCGGTGGACCTGAAGGCATTGAGGTAATTCCCACCTCAACGGAAGTGGCCGCAGCGGCCTCTGTACCGGTTTCATCCACATTGATAAATGTCTGATGGGCCACTTTGGTAATGGCCAGGGGAAGCACCTCTTCGAAAAGTCCGGAAAAGTCGGCCCCGTCAGAAAAAGCCAGCCCCATGCCCAGGGCTTTCAGGGCATCATTGAGGGAAGTCTTATATTCGATTTTAAATTTCGGTAAAAATAATTTTACGGCAGAGGTGTCTGCATTTAAATACCACTCGTTCAACTGGTGAGCGGTCAGGTTTTCAATGATTGTTTTTGTTGAGCTACTTTTATCAGGCATAAGAACCGTCATCGCATATTGCCCGTTGCTGTAGGGAATATCAACCATTGTCAGGCCCGGCGGGTAATACTTCAACAGTTCTACCCCTTCAGACACCATAAACCGTGCTTCTGAAATAGTACCGTCTTCGTTGAAAAAGTCGCCGGGGGAAGTTTGATTTTTCTCGAATTTATACTTCCAGTCGGCATTGAAATAAATGGCATTCACCAGATACATAACAGCCTCAGGGGGTATCTGACCCAGCATGTTTTGTATCTTATCATTGGTATTATCGGCCACCCATTGGTTGATGATGTCCTTGGCGCCGGGATCATTAAAATTCAGCGGAGAGACATGGGCATCGAAATAGGTGGTTACAAGATCATTAAAGGTGCCTTTTATATTCAGTTCCTGCCTGTACCATATCGAATTGGCAATATCCATGGTCACTTTGGGATCTGCATCGGCAAGCAGGCCTTTAAGATCCTTATAGCCCTGATTGATCGTTTCAGGGGAAAGGTCCTGGCAGCCTAAAGTAGCGGCCATAGCCTCTTTGGTTGTGCCCCCGGCACCATTGTAGGTCATCCCCAGCGCATAACTGATGCTTAACGGTGAGATAAAATAATTTTGCTGCTCTGCAGAATCAATTTTTTGCAGGATGCCGATGGCGAAATCATTGTTTGAAAGCACCACCTCCTCCTCTTCAGCGGTCAGCTCCCTGAGGCTCACCGGCCCGTTGATCTCTTCCGTATAGCACGAACTGAGGAAGACCAGCCCGACAAAATATATTAATGTCTTTTTCATGAATACCGGTATTAAGATTATTGGTTTAGTATGTCAAAGACCCGGGAACGTCAAAAAGGGTTGGAAGGAGGGCGAAATATCCGATATTGAATAGCCATGTCTAATGTTGAGGGGTTATTTCGTTGGATGATCTGTGTTCGGTGTTGGATATTAGTAACAAGTAGTAAGTAGCAAGTAGCAAGACTTTACATCGTAGAAAACCAGAAGTATTCCTTCCAATTTCACGACCAACCATACTGCCGACTGGCTGATTAGTAGTAAGTAACAAGTAGTGAGTTTCAAGACTCTACACCGTAAAAAACCAGAAGTATTCTCTCCAATTTCACCAGCAAGCATACTGCCGACTAGCTGATTAGTAGTAAGTAACAAGTAGTGAGTATAAAGACCTTACACCGTAAAAAACCAGAAGTATTCTCTCCAATTTCACGACCAACCATACTGCCGACTGGCTGATTAGTAGTAAGTAACAAGTAGTGAGTATCAAGACTTTACACCGTAAAAAACCAGAAGTATTCTCTCCAATTTCACCAGCAAGCATACTGCCGACTGGCTACTGTGGACTGCCTATTGGGATCTCTCCTCAGGCCAATTCGTGCCACGAGTGTAACATCGGGTAATTCGAGAACCAGATGGTTCTTTTTAAGGAATTATCCAATCCCGTACTTCCACCCAAAGGTAAATTCGTGGCACGAAGGCCAGGT